>NZ_JBHUAL010000029.1:44629-55762 GCF_042789775.1 Kitasatospora sp. NPDC056800
TCGTTTTTGTTTAAACGACACCGGGCGCAGGTGGGGGGGGGGGGGGGGGCGCGCGCCCTGCCTGCGGGCGCGCGCCGGGGAAAGCGTCAGCTGGGGGGCGCGTCAGCCGGTGCGTCGGCGCCGGATGCGCTGGTTGGCCACGCCGAGCGCCATGACGACCGGCACGGACAGGACGAGCCACAGCGCGGTGCCCGCCTCGCCCCCGATCAGGGTGGTGAAGTTGGCCAGGATGAGCCAGATGGCACCGGCGATGCCGAGCGCGCCCAGCACGGGGGCGATCACGGTGTTCCACAGCCTGGTGTCGACCCGCCGGCGGCGGAAGTACACCACGACGGACACCGAGGTGAGCAGGTAGAGCAGCATCATCGCCAGGACGGCGAGTCCGCTGAACCAGGAGAAGAGGGTGAGCACCGGGTCCTTGCCGGCCAGCGCGAAGGGCACGACCAGGAGGACGGCGATGGCGGTCTGCACCCGGCCCGCGACCGCCGGGGCGTGCCGCCGGTTCAGCCGGCACAGCGGTGCGGGCAGCTGCCGGTCCCGGCCGAGGCAGAACAGGTACCGGCTGGCGGAGTTGTGGAAGGTCAGGACGCCGGCGAACAGCGAGGTGGCGAGCAGGACCGGCAGGACGCCGCCGATCCAGCCGCCGAACAGGTCGGCCACGGGGGCGAAGACGAACCCGGCGGAGTCCCCGGCGGCCACCGCCTTGGCGGCCGCCGCGGGGGCCTTGGCGGCGCCGTACGCGGAGATCAGCATCCACGAGGTGAGGGCGAAGAAGACGGTGACCACGGTCACCGAGAGGTAGGTCGCCCTCGGTACGGTCTTCTTGGGCTCCTTCGCCTCCTCGCCGTAGATGGCGGTGGCCTCGAAGCCGAACATCGAGGCCAGGGCGAACATCACGGCGACGCCCGGCGCGCCCTGGAGGGCGGCCGACGGGGAGAAGCTCTCGGCCACCCCGAGCCCTTCCGGCCCGCCGCCCTTGACCAGGGTGACCACGCCGAAGACCAGCAGGATGCTGAACTCGGCGAGGACGAACGCGGCCAGCACCCTGGCGCCCATCTCGATGCCCAGGGCGCCGAGGGCCTGCACCACGGCCATGGTGACCAGGGTGTAGACCCACCACGGGAGGTGGAGCGGGGTGTGGTCGGAGACCAGCCCGCTGACGATCGAGCCGTACAGGCCGTACATCGCCGCCTGGATGACGCAGTAGGCGAACAGGGCGACGCTCGCGCTGCCCGCGCCGGCGGCCCGGCCGAGGCCGGTGCCGATGTACGTGTAGAAGGCTCCGGCGTCCACGACGTGCCGGCCCATGGCGATGAACCCGACGGAGAAGAGCAGGATCACCGCCCCGGCCACCACGTAGGCCGCGGGGGTGCCGGAGCCGTTGCCGAGGGCGACCGAGATCGGGGCGGCGCCGGCGATGCCCGTCAGCGGGGCCTGGCCGGAGAGGACGAAGAAGAGGATGCCCAGGACACCCAGGGCGTTGGGTTTGAGCGTGGCCGCGGTGGGGGCGTCCCGCTCGGTCCGTTCGGAGGACGTCGTCCGACTGTCCACACGGATCACCTGCCAGGTCGAAGTGGGGGAAGGTCCGGAGAAGGTCGTTTAAGGTCAAACGAGTTGCCTCATCGTGGGGCGGCGCCATGCGTTTGACAAGGGGTCGGGAAGCAGGAAAAAAGGGGGTGGGGCGACGCGGCGTCAGCGCCCGTCGGGCTCCTCGGCCAGCCCGGCCAGCAGGCCCCTGAGCTCCGCCAGCGCCTCCTCGGTGGCCTCCCGCTCACCGAAGACCAGCTGGTGCAGCACCAGGCCCTCCAGCGCGGCGAAGACCAGCCGGGACATGCCGCGGCTCACCGGGCCGGGCAGGATCCGGCCCAACTCGCTCCGGCTGGCCTCGAAGTACTCCTCGTAGAGGCCGCGCAGGTGCGGCAGCAGCTCCGGCCGGCGGCGGGCCTCCAGCAGCAGCTCGTACTGGAAGGCCTGCACCTCGGGACCGGACTCGACCATCTCCACGAGACCGGTGGCGAAGTCGGCCGCGGGGCCGGTGCCGACGCCGAGCGCGCTGACGCTCAGCGAGGAGCGGATGGCGTGGGTCAGCGCCTCCTCGATCAGCGCGTCCCGCGTACCGAAGTAGTGCACGACGAGCCCGTGGGTGACACCGGCCTCCTGGGCGACGGCCCGGTAGGTGAGCTTGCGCAGACCGCCCCGGGCCACCACGCGCACGGCGGCGTCCAGCAGGGCCGTCCGTCCCGTCCCGTAGTTCGTCACGCGCTTGCGGGGGCCGCGCTCGACGGTGGTGGGCTTGACGGGATCGGTCATGTGATCGACCCTACCGGCGCGCACCGGTCAGCGCTTCGGCGGCCGGATGCCGCGGAACTCCCAGTCCCCGCCCAGGGCGGTGGACAGCACCTCCTCCGACTCCGTGGGCTGCGCCCCCACGTCGGTGCGCACCGGGGTCGGCCCGGTGACGATGCGGTTGGCGAGCCGGCCGAGGCCCTCCACCTCGACCTCGACGAGGTCCCCGGGCGCCACCGGCCGGGAGTTGGCCGGGGTGCCGGACAGCAGCACGTCGCCGGGGTACAGGGTGATGGTGCGGGCGATGTCGGCGACGAGGTAGTGCATGTCCCAGGTCATCTCGTCGGTGGAGCCGTCCTGGACGACCTCGCCGTTGACGTAGGTCCGCAGCCGCTTGCCGTGGAAGTCCCAGTCGGTGACCAGCCCGGGGCCGAGCGGGCACAGGGTGTCGGAGCCCTTGACCCGGAGCATGGAGCCGGCGTCGGTGTCCCGGAAGTCGTGCAGGCCGTAGTCGTTGGCGACGGTGTACCCGGCGATGTACTCCCCCGCCTCGGCCGGGGAGACGTTGCGCGCGGTGCGGCCGATCACGATGGCGACCTCGCCCTCGTAGTTGAGCCACTTGCAGCCCTCGGGGCGGACGACCGCGCCCCGGTGGGAGTTGAGCGCCGAGGTCGGCTTGTGGAAGTAGGTGGGGCTGTCGGGCAGGCCGATCCGGAACTCCTCCACCCGGCTGCGGTGGTTGAGGTGGACGGCGATCACCTTGGAGGGGACGACGGGCGGCAGGTGGTGGGCGTCCTCGGCCGCGACGCGCCGGC
The DNA here is from genome assembly GCF_042789775.1 of Kitasatospora sp. NPDC056800. Lineage (NCBI taxonomy): Bacteria > Bacillati > Actinomycetota > Actinomycetes > Kitasatosporales > Streptomycetaceae > Kitasatospora > Kitasatospora sp. NPDC056800. The sequence goes on from NZ_JBHUAL010000029.1 coordinate 47,731, forward strand.
CGTCGCCGGCCACCAGGTCGTCGCCCTCGCGCACGGTCTGGACGGCGGCGCCGTCGAGCAGGATGCGGCGGTACTCGGGCATGGCGGGGCCTTTCTAGCGGAGGCTGTGGGGGTTGCGCGGGCCGGCCGAGGCGGCGGACGGGCCGGTGCCCGTCCAGCCGCCCTGCGGGCGGTCGAACCAGAGGTGGGCCTGGCCGGTGCCGATCGCGTTCTCGTACTCGCCGTACTGGCGCGCCGTCGCGGTGCAGGCCCGCTCGCCGAGGGCGCCGGCCATCATCAGGTAGTGGGAGAACCCGGCCTCGGGCCGGTGGCGCCGGAACTCGTCCATGGTGTCGAGGACCCGGTCGTGGCGGCCCTCCTTGAACCAGGCGATCCGCTCCCGGTCGGCCGCCCGCGCCTCGGGGGTGAAGATGTGCGCCGGATCGCCGGACTCGTGGTCGCGCAGCTCGCGCAGCGGCCAGAAGGTGTGGGACAGGGCCCCGGAGGCGATCAGCAGCACCCGCCGCCCCGGGGTGGCGGCGATGCCGTCGGCCAGGGCGCGGCCCAGCCGCAGGTGGTCCTCGGCATCCCCGGTCTGGCAGACGCCGATGGTCACCCAGCGCTTGTCCGGCAGGCCCTCGCCGAGGAACTTCCACAGGTTGACGGTGGCGTAGTAGATCGGCAGGTACGCGTCGTCGACCGGGGTGATCCAGGTGCCGTGCCGGTCGGCGAACGAGGCGATGGCGCGGGCGAGTTCGGGGTCCCCGGGGAAGTCGTACGGCATCCGGCACATGCCGCGCGGCAGCTCCTCGGAGGTGAACAGCCCGGCCCGGCGCTGCTGGGCGGTGACCACGAACTCGACGGTGGTCGCCCAGTGGGAGTCCAGGACGACGACGGTGTCGTAGTCCGCGCGCTCGAAGACCTCCTCGCGCAGCTGCCGCAGGCCGGTGACGAGGGTGATCTCCCGGCCGTCGTTCAGTCGGCGCCTGGTCTCCTCGGGCAGCACGATGGTGGGCACGTGGGCCAGCAGGCCGGCCCCGACGATCTCACCCATGGCTGGTCCACCCCTTCGGCGAGGTGACGGTGTTCTTGACGTCGCAGTAGAAGTCGAAGCTCCAGGTGCCGCCCTCGCGGCCGACGCCCGAGTGGCGGGAGCCGCCGAACGGGGCCTGGAGGTCCCGGACGAAGAAGCAGTTGACCCAGACGGTGCCCGCCACCAGCCGCGCGGTGACCCGGCGGGCGCGCTCCGGGTCGCCGGTGGCCACGGTGGCCGCCAGGCCGAAGCGGGTGTCGTTGGCCAGCCGGACGGCCTCCTCCTCGGTGCCGAAGGTCTGGAGGGTCAGGACGGGGCCGAAGACCTCCTCCTGGACGATCTCCGCGTCCTGGGCGACATCGGTGAGCAGGGTCGGCGCGTAGTACCGGCCGTCCCGGGGCCGGCCGCCGATCACGGTGCGGGCGCCGGCCGCGACGGCCCGCCGGACGAAGCCGTCGATCTTCTCCAGCTGGCGAGGGTGGACGGTGGGGCCGATGTCGGTCGCCTCGTCCCGCGGGTCGCCCTGCACGAGGCGTGCGGCCCGCTCGACGAAGCGCCGGGTGAACTCCTCGGCGACCGTCTCCTCGACGAGGAGGCGGGTGGCGGCCAGGCAGACCTGGCCGGCGTTGTCGTACTGCTCCACCGCGAGGTCGACGGCGAGGTCCAGGTCGGCGTCGGCGAAGACCAGCAGCGGGGACTTGCCGCCCAGTTCGAGGCTGAGCGGGGTGAGGTTGGCGGCGGCCGACGCGGCGATCCGCCGGGCGGTCGGCACGGACCCGGTGAAGCTAATCCGGCGCACGTCCGGGTGCGAGGTGAGGGCGTCGCCGATCTCGGAGCCGTACCCCTGCACCACGTTGAGGACACCGGCCGGCAGCCCCGCCTCGGCGGCGATCCCGGCGAGCAGCGAGGCCGTCAGCGGCGACCACTCGGCGGGCTTGAGGACGACCGTGTTCCCGGCCGCGAGGGCCGGGGCGACCTTCCAGGTGGCCAGCATCAGCGGCGCGTTCCAGGGGGTGATCAGCACGCAGGGGCCGGCCGGGTCCCAGCTGACGTGGTTGGTGTGGCCGCGGGTGTCGAAGTCCTCGTGGCCGAGCCGCAGCAGCCAGTCGGCGAAGAAGCGGAAGTTGTGGGCGACCCGGGGCATGACGCCGCGGCGGTGCGAGCGCAGCAGGGCGCCGTTGTCGGCCGTCTCCACGACGGCCAGCTCCTCCAGCCGGCGCTCCACGCCGTCGGCGACGGCGTGCAGGAGGCGGGCCCGCTCCTCGCGCGGGGTGGCCGCCCAGGCGGGGAAGGCGGCCTTGGCGGCGGCGACCGCGGCGGCGGCCTCGGCCGCGGTGCCCCGGGCGATCTCGCCGAGGACGGCGCCGTCGACGGGCGAGACGTCGGTGAAGGTGCCAGCGGAGGCGACGCGTTCGCCGCCGATCCAGTGCCGGGTGTCGACGGCGACCCCGGCGACGGTGGTGGTGTGTTCGCTCATGTCCTGCGCTTCCTCGTGTCTCCGGGTTCCTCGTGGGCGGTGCGGCGGGGGGTCACTCGGCGCCGGAGGTGCCGGACTCCAGCAGCCGGCCGCCGTCCCACACCACGCCGACCTGCCGGTAGTAGGCGGCGATCGGCTCGCGGACCTCCAGCCGGGCCAGTTCCTCGGTGGGCGCCTCGAACAGCTCCAGCTCGGCGTCGCCCACCCAGGGCTGCCCGGCCTCGAAGGAGGCGGCGCCGGACTCGACCAGCTCGTCCAGGGCGAGGCCCTTGCCCTTCTCGATGGAGGGCAGCCAGCGGTGGTGGAGCATCGGGTGGCCGTTGACGAAGCCGTTGCTCTCCGACGGCTCGCGCAGCGTGACGACGGCCTGGGCCAGGCGCCGGTCCGCGGCGGCGAGGGTCGCGCCGAACCGGGCGCCGGCCTCGATCCGCGGGGCGGGCCCGTACGGGTGCGGCCGGGTCTGGTGGATGGAGCCGAGCTTCTTCGGGTAGCCCTGGTGCAGCCCCCGGGCGATCGCGAAGTCCTTGTCGACCCAGATGTGCGCGCAGCGGCTGTACGTCCGCCCCCGGTACGCGCAGCGGACGACGGCGAACGCCTCCTTGTACTGGGCGCGCACCGGGTCGAGCAGCTCCCGTCCGGAGTCGGAGCAGGACTGCCAGTCGGCCCAGATCAGCGCGACGGCGCCCGGGTCCTCGTCGGCGAGTTCCAGCGGCTCGGGCAGCAGCTCGCGCACCCGGGCCGGGTCGGTGCGGTACTCGACGGTGAGCAGGTCGCCGGAGTAGCGCCACGGCGGCGGGGGGATCAGCGACGAGTCGCCGGTCGCCGTCTTGGGGTGGAAGTATCCACGGACACTGGCCACTTGGGGTTCCTTACGCGGTGGGAGCGGGGTGGGGGAGGGCGGGCCGCGCTACAGCCGGCTGCGCTACGGCCGGCTGCTCGACGTCCGGCCGCCGCAGCAGCTCGGCGCGGTAGCGGGCGGCGGCCGCCGCGGCGCCCCGCCCGCCGAGGGCGACGACGCCGACCAGGCGGCCGGCCCGGTGGTAGCCGACCAGGACGTCCCCGTCGGGGTCGCCGTCGAGGTCGCCGGCCAGGACGCGCGCGTCGTCCCGGCCGAGGCCGGGGGCGCCGAAGGACTGCAGCCGGAAGTCGTGCTGGTCGCTCCAGAAGGTCGGCAGCGGGGCGAACGGCGCGAGACCGTGGTCGGCGCCGGTGAGGTGGGCGGCGAGCACCCTGGCGGCGTGCTTGGCCGTGTCGGTGGGGATGGACCAGTGCTCGACGCGGCGCGGGACGCCGTCGTACCGGGCATTGGGGAAGCGGGCGACGTCACCGACGGCGACCACCTCCGGCCGCCCGCCGGCCCGCAGGTGCTCGTCCGTGCGCACGCCGTCGGAGAGGTCCAGGCCGTTGCCTTCGAGCCACTCGGTGTTGGCCACCGAGCCGACCGACTCCACCACCACGTCCGCGTCCAGCACCCTGCCGTCCGCCAGCGCCACCCCGGTGACCCGGTCCTCGCCCCGGAAGCCGGTCACCCCGGTGCCGAGGGCGAAGCGGACGCCCCGCCGCCGGTGCCGCCCGAGCAGCGACCCGGCGAGCAGTTCGCCCAGCGGGCCGACCATGGGCAGCGGCTGCGGGTCGACGACGGTGACCTCGGCAGCGCCGAGGGCGACGGCGGTGGCGGCCACCTCGCAGCCGATGAAGCCGGCTCCGACCACGACCACCCGCGCGCCGGGACGGGTCAGCGCCTCGCGCAGCCCCCGGGCGTCGGCCTGGGTCCGGACGGTGTGCCGTCCGGTGGCGGGGCCGGGGCAGCGCAGCCGCCGGGCGCGCATGCCGGTGGCCACGACGAGGGCGCGGTAGGGCAGGGTCTCGCCGCCGTCGAGTTCGACGGTCCGGCGGTCGAGGTCGGCCCGGACGACCGCGGTGCCCAGGCGCCAGTGCACGTCGGAGACGCCGGCCCGGGGCCGGAGGGCGAGCGAGTCGAAGGAGGCCGTGCCCGCCAGGACCTCCTTGGACAGCGGGGGCCGGTTGTAGGGCATGTGGGGCTCGTCCCCGACGAGGGTGATCGGCCCGTCCCAGCCCGCGGCGCGCAGCTGTTCGGCGGCGCGCAGCCCGGCCATGGAGGCGCCGGCCACGACGACGGGTGCGCCGGCCCCGGCGGTCGGCGTGCCGGCCCCGGCAGTGGGTGCGCCGGCCCCGGCGGTGGGTGCGGTCACGGCTCAGTCCTCGATCCGGATGGCCTGGAGCGGGCAGACGTCGGCGGCCTCCTCGACGTCGGCGCGCAGGCCCTCGTCGGGGTGGGCGACGTACGCGAGGTGTCCGTCCTCGTCGAAGCGGAAGACGTCGGGGGCGGCGAAGACGCACTGGCCGTGGTCCTGGCACTTGTTCATGTCGACGACGACCTTCATGGCCGGTCCTCCTGGTGGTGGGGGAGCGTCGCGGGAAAGGGAGGGATCGGGGGGATCGCGGGGGGCGTGGGGCCGCGGGGGCCGGATCACGGCCGAGGGGGCGGCGGACGCCGGAGGCAGGGGGCGATGGCCGCCGAGGAAGGCGGTGACGAGCGACCGCCAAAACGTTTGATGTCAAATAACATAGGAAGCAGCCGGCCTCTGGTCAAGAGCTATCCGGATGGATAAATTTCTGGGGCAGACCCCTTGCGGGAGAGCGACCGGCGTCCCTACCGTTTGCCACCAGCGAGCGAGCGTGTCCTGCCCCACCCCGCAGCCCGAAGCCGCCGCGCCCCCTCCCCCACCCCGCCACTGCCGTGCGCCCTGGCCCTCCCGACGCCGTGAACGCGGGGAGGCGCCCCACTTCCCCCAGAGGAGACACCGGTGAGCGCATCCGACATCCCGCCCGTCCGCCACCACCTGGAGCGGCTGGCCGCCCAGGGCATCGACGTGGTCCGGGTGACCTATCCCGACCTCATCGGCACCGAACGGGCCCGGGACGTCCTGCTGGACCACCTGCCCTCGGCCTGCGAACACGGCCTCGCCTTCTGCCGCGCCGTCTACCACACCAGCCCCCAGGGCGACGTGGTCCCCGTCCCCGGCGGCCTGGACGCCGGCCTGCCCGACATCTGCGTGCGCCCCGACCTCGACACCCTGGCCGCCCTGCCCTGGGAGCCCGGAGTCGCCAGCTGCCTCGGCGACGTCACCGACCCGGCCACCGGACGTCCCGCCCCGGAGTCCCCCCGCGACCTGCTGCGCACGGTCGTCGACCGCTGCCGGGAGCACGGCCTGCACCCGGTCGTGGGGCCGGAGTTGGAGTACTTCCTGTGCGACGCCGCGCCCGGGACGCCGCAGGGCTGGCGCCGCTACAGCGAGGCCGCCGGCGTGGTCTACACGGCGGGGCTGCGCGCGGACGCCGACAACCACCTGCTGCGCACCCTGCGCCTGCTGCGCGACCTCGGCATCGGCATCACCAACGGCAACCACGAGTTCGACGGCTCCCAGTTCGAGATCAACCTCAACCACTCCGACGCCATGGCGGCCGCCGACCGCGCCTTCCGCTTCAAGTCCGCAGTCAAGGAACTCGCCCGCAAGGAAGGCCGGTTGGCCACCTTCATGGCCAAGCCCTTCCAGGGCGCCGGCGGTTCCGGCTTCCACCTCCACCTGTCCTGCGTGGACGGCGCGGGCGGCAACGTCTTCGCGGACCCGACCGCGCCGTACGGGCTGAGCACGACCGCGCGCCACGCGGTGGCCGGCGTCCTCGCCCACGCCCCGGCGCTCGCGGCGCTGGCCAACCCGACGGTCAACTCCTACAAGCGCTTCGGCCCCGACACCCTCGCCCCCTGGCTGATCGACTGGGGGCTGGACAACCGCAGCGCCATGGTCCGGATCCCGCCGGAGCGCGGCTCCGGCAGCCGCTTCGAACTGCGGCTGGGGGACGCGAGCGCCAACCCCTACCTGCTGATCGCGGGGACCGTCGCGGCGGCCCTGCTGGGCGTCCTCGCCGGCGAGGAGCCCGCCGCCCCGCTGGAGGGCTACGGCTACGACCGCGCCAGGTCCGCGCTGCTGCCGACGTCCCTGCCCGAGGCGCTCGACGCCCTGGAGGCGGACCCGGCCCTGACCGGGGTGCTCGGCCGGGACTTCGTCGACGCCTACCTCTCGTACAAGCGCGACGAGGTCGCCCGCTTCCAACGGCACGTCACCGACTGGGAGTTCACCGAGTACGCGTACCACCTGTGAGACCGAGGAGACCAACCGTGACCACCGTGCCGTCCACGCCGCCCGCCTCCGGCGCCATCGACGAACCGCTGCCCCTCGACCAGGTGGACCTGGCCGACCTCGACAACTTCACCGACGGCGTCACCCCGTGGCGGATGTTCCACACCCTGCGCCACCAGGACCCGGTGCACTGGCAGCCGGAGGAGGCGCCCAACTCCGGCTTCTGGGCGGTCACCCGGCACGCCGACATCGCCCGCGTCGACCGGGACGCCGAGACCTTCACCTCGACGAGGTTCGTGAACCTGGAGGAGGTCGACGACGACCAGATCAAGAAGCGCGCCTCCATCCTGGAGCTGGACGGGGTCCGCCACCGCGCCCTGCGCAGCATCCTCCAGCGCCAGTTCGGCGCGGGCGTGATCAACAGCTACGCCGACTTCCTGCGCGGCCTGACCGCCACCACGCTGGACGCCGCCCTGGCCAAGGGCCGCTTCGACTTCGTCAAGGAGGTCTCCGCCGACTTCCCGATCAACGTGCTCGCCCGCCTCCTGGACGTGCCCCCGGAGGACAACCAGCAGCTCATCGACTGGGGCAACCGGATCATCGGCAACACCGACCCGGACTACGCCGACGTCCTGCTGCACAGCGCGGAGAGCGAGAAGTACCGCGACCTGCCGTTCCGTTCGCCCGCCTCGCTGGAAGTCTTCGCCTACGGCCGCGAACTCGCCCGGCAGCGGCGCGGCGGAGCCGGCACCGACCTGGTCTCCAGGCTGGTCAACGAGACCCCCCGCGACGGGGTGCCGCTCTCGCCGCAGGACTTCGACAACTACTTCCTGCTGCTGGTCGTCGCCGGCAACGAGACCACCCGGCACACCATCAGCCACTCCATGCTGGCCCTCCTCCAGCACCCCGAGCAGCTCGCCCGCCTCCAGCAGGACCCGTCCCTCATCCCCGGCGCGGTGGAGGAGTTCCTGCGCTGGGCCTCCCCCGTCTACCACTTCCGCCGCACGGCCACCCGCGACGTCGAACTCGGCGGCAGGCGGATCAGGGAGGGCGAGAAGGTCGTGATGTGGTTCGCCTCCGGCAACCGCGACGAGGAGGTCTTCGGCAATCCGTACGACTTCGACGTGACCCGCCGCGACAACGACCACGTCACCTTCGGCAAGGGCAGCCCCCACCTGTGCCTGGGCAACCTGCTCGCGCGCACCGAGATCCGCATCATGTTCGAGGAGCTGATCCCGCGGCTGGCGGGCATCGAACTCGCCGGGGACGTCCCGCGGGTGCGCTCCAACTTCGTCAACGGCATCAAGCGGCTCCCGGTCGAGGTCACCCTCGCCTGACCCGCCGCACGAGGTCGGACGGGCCGCCGCCGTTCCGGGAACG
>NZ_JBHUAL010000030.1:0-55398 GCF_042789775.1 Kitasatospora sp. NPDC056800
GGTGATCACCGGCGGCGGAGGCAGCGCCGTGTGACGGGGAGACGATGGACCACCGGATCGAGCGGATCGGACGCGAGGACTGGCAGCGCCTGCGGAAGGTACGGCTGGCCCAACTCCTCGACACGCCCCTGGCGTTCGGCGAGACCCACGAGTACGCGAGCCACCAGGGCGAGGGCAACTGGCGGGCCCGCTGCAACTGGGTCAACGAGCCCGACAAGCTCGGCCTGGTCGCGGTGGACGCCACGGGGGAGTGGGTCGCCACCATGCTGTCCGTCCCGAACCGGGAGCAGCCCGGCGCGCTCGACCTGATCGGCGTCTGGGTGGACCCGGCGCACCGCGGCCGCGGGCACGGCGTCGCCGACGCCCTGCTGGACGCGGTGCTCGCCTGGGCGCGGGTCCGCGGCGCCGGGCGGATGCTGCTCGGGGTGCACGAGGCCAACCCCCGCGCCGCCGCCTTCTACCTGCGGCGCGGGTTCGTCCACACCGGCGGGTCCACGCCGTACGTGCTGGACCCCTCGGCGCGGATCCTGGAGATGGCCCTCCCGCTGGACTGACCGGCCCGGCGGGAGGGCCCCGGCTCCGCGCAGGCGCGGCGCGGAGTCGGTACGGCTCAGCCCAGGTACCGGGCCAGCGCCTCGCCGGTCAGCGTGGAGCGAGCGGCGACCAGCTCGGCCGGGGTGCCCTCGAAGACCACCCGACCGCCGTCGTGGCCGGCACCCGGCCCGAGGTCGATGATCCAGTCGGCGTGCGCCATCACCGCCGGGTGGTGCTCGATCACGATGACCGACTTGCCGGACTCGACCAGCCGGTCCAGCAGCCCCAGCAACTGCTCGACGTCGGCCAGGTGCAGGCCGGTGGTCGGCTCGTCCAGCACGTAGACGCCGCCCTTGTCCGCCATGTGGGTGGCCAGCTTGAGCCGCTGCCGCTCGCCGCCGGAGAGCGTGGTCAGCGGCTGGCCGAGGCTCAGGTAGCCGAGCCCGACGTCGGCCAGCCGCTCCAGGATCCGGTGCGCGGCCGGGAGCTTCGCCTCGCCCGAGCCGAAGAACTCCTCCGCCTCGGTCACCGACATCGCCAGCACCTCGGCGATGTCCCGCCCGCCCAGGTGGTACTCCAGCACCGCCGGCTGGTAGCGCTTGCCCTCGCAGTCCTCGCAGGTGGTGGCCACCCCGGCCATCATCGCCAGGTCGGTGTAGACCACCCCGGCGCCGTTGCAGGTCGGGCAGGCGCCCTCGGAGTTGGCGCTGAACAGGGCCGGCTTCACGCCGTTGGCCTTGGCGAAGGCCTTGCGGACGGGTTCGAGCAGCCCGGTGTAGGTGGCCGGGTTGCTGCGCCGGGAGCCCTTGATCGCCCCCTGGTCGACCGAGACCACGCCCTCGTCGGCCGGGATCGAGCCGTGGATCAGCGAGCTCTTGCCGGAGCCCGCCACCCCGGTCACCACCGTGAGCACCCCGAGCGGGACGTCCACGTCCACGTCCCGCAGGTTGTGGGTGCTCGCGCCGCGGATCTCCAGCGCGCCGGTGGGCTTCCGCACGGCCTCGCGCAGCGCCGTCCGGTCGGACAGGTGGCGGCCGGTCACCGTGCCGCCGGCGCGCAGCCCCGCCACGTCGCCCTCGTAGCAGACCGTGCCGCCGGCCGCACCGGCCCCCGGACCGAGGTCGACCACGTGGTCGGCGATCGCGATGGTCTGCGGCTTGTGCTCCACCACCAGCACCGTGTTGCCCTTGTCCCGCAGGCGCAGCAGCAGCCGGTTCATCCGGTCGATGTCGTGCGGGTGCAGGCCGGTGGTGGGCTCGTCGAAGACGTACGTGGTGTCGGTGAGCGAGGAGCCGAGGTGGCGGATCATCTTGACCCGCTGCGCCTCGCCGCCGGACAGCGTGCCGGAGGGGCGGTCCAGCGAGAGGTAGCCGAGGCCGATCTCCACGAAGGAGTCGAGGGCCTGCCGGAGCGTGCCGAGCAGCGGCGCCACCGAGGGCTCGTCGAGGTCGCGGACCCAGGCGGCGAGGTCGCTGATCTGCATCGCGCAGGCGTCGGCGATGCTGATCCCGGCGATCTTCGAGGACCGGGCCGCCGCGCTGAGCCGGGTGCCCTCGCAGTCGGGGCAGGCGGTGAAGGTCACGGCCCGCTCCACGAAGGCCCGGATGTGCGGCTGCAGCGCCTCCTTGTCCTTGGAGAGCATCGACTTCTGGATCTTGGGGATCAGGCCCTCGTAGGTGAGGTTGACGCCGTTGACCTTGACCTTGGTCGGCTCCCGGTACAGGAAGTCCTGCATCTCCTTCTTGGTGAACTTCCGGATCGGCTTGTCCGGGTCGAGGAACCCCGAGTTGGCGTAGACGCCGACCGTCCACCAGCTGTCGGTCTTCCAGCCGGGGATGGTGAACGCGCCCTCGGAGATCGACTTGCTGTCGTCGTACAGCTGGCTGAGGTCGATGTCCGAGACGCTGCCGCGGCCCTCGCAGCGCGGGCACATGCCGCCGGTGATGCTGAAGCTGCGCCGCTCCTTGACCGTCTTGCCGCCGCGCTCGACGGTGACGGCGCCGGCCCCGCTGATCGACGGGACGTTGAAGGAGAAGGCCTTGGGGGAGCCGATGTGCGGGGTGCCGAGGCGGCTGAACAGGATGCGCAGCATCGCGTTGGCGTCGGTGGCGGTGCCGACGGTGGAGCGCGGGTCGGCGCCCATCCGCTGCTGGTCGACGATGATCGCGGTGGTCAGGCCCTCGAGGACGTCCACCTCGGGGCGGGCCAGGGTGGGCATGAAGCCCTGGACGAAGGCGCTGTAGGTCTCGTTGATCAGCCGCTGGGACTCGGCGGCGACGGTGTCGAAGACCAGCGAGCTCTTGCCCGAGCCGGACACCCCGGTGAACACCGTCAGCCGGCGCTTGGGGATGTCGATGCTGACGTCCTTGAGGTTGTTCTCGCGCGCGCCGTGCACGCGGATCAGGTCGTGGCTGTCGGCGACGTGCGGCTGCGCGTCCGTCCGCTTGGGCATCGTTCTCTTCGCTCCCTGGCTCTCGGCGGTCTCTCGGGGGTCTCTCTGAGGCCTCTCCGGGGGAGGGGCCGGCGGGCCCGCCCCGCTGCCGCCGTCGGTGTGCTCGAACCCTTCGATCCAACCATCGATCCGGCCGGGATCGAACGGCTTTCGGGTGCGGCCGACGGCGGGGAGGGCCGGGCCCCGGCGCCCTCGGGCCGGGCCGGGCTTGTCCCGGCCCAGCCGGCTCAGCTCAGCTCGTTGAAGCGGACCATGGTGCCCGCCGGGTCGCGGAAGGCGCAGTCGCGGACGCCGTACGGCTGCCTGGTCGGCTCCTGGACCAGCTCGGCGCCGCCGGACTTCAGCCGGTCGAAGACGCCGTCCAGGTCGCGGGTGCCCAGGACGACCCGGGCGTAGGTGCCCTTGGCCATCATCTCGGTGATGGTCCGCTGCTCCTCCTCGGTGCGGCCCGGGTCGGCGGAGGCCGGCTCCAGCACCAGGGAGACGTCCGGCTGGCCGACCGGGCCGACGGTGATCCAGCGCATCGGGCCGCCGCCGACGTCGCTGCGCACCTCGAAGCCGAGCAGGTCGCGGTAGAAGGCGAGGGAGGCCTCGGGGTCGGTGTGCGGGAGGAAGGTCCAGTGAATGGTGAGGTCGCTCATGACTGCAACGCTAGGCGCGCACCCCGGCCGCGCGCTTCTCGAATCCTGATCGCTTCCCGTCCCTCCCCGCGGCGCTCCCCGCGTCCCTCCCCGGGGCGCTCCTCGGGGAGGAACGACCGCGCCGGCCGCCTCGGGGGAGACGGCCGGCGCGGGGCGGAGGGGGCTTCCTAGCAGTCGGGGATGGTCGTGCCGTTGTTGTCCTTGGCGGTGTCGTTGCCCCAGCGGGAGAGGTAGAACGCGGAGACCCACTGGCCCGTGGGGCCCCCGTCGGCGTCGGTCTTCAGCCACCAGTGGTTGACGCTGCCGCCGTTGGAGACCTCACGGCCCCAGGCCTTGCAGTAGACGTAGTTCGTCCCCTGGTTCAGCGTCCCGGTGGCGTTGGTGGAGGTCGGCGAGGAGTAGACGCTCGCGCTCGCGAAGGTGTCCACCCAGTACTTGCCGGTGGCGGGCGGGGTGCCGCCGCCGGGGCAGGTGGGGATGGTCGTGCCGTTGTTGTCCTTGGCGGTGTCGTTGCCCCAGCGGGACAGGTAGAACGCGGACACCCACTGGCCGCCGGGGCCGGAGTCCGGGTCGGTCTTCAGCCACCAGTGGTTGAAGGCGCTGCCGTTGGAGACCTCGCGGCCCCAGGCCTTGCAGTAGACGTAGTTGGTGCCCTGGTACAGCGTCCCGGTGCTGGTGGTGGAGGTCGGGGAGCCGTACACCGGCGCGTTGGCGAGGGTGTCCACCCAGTACTGGCCGCTGTTCGACGGGGGCGTGGTCGGCGGCGGGGTGGTGGAGCCGGGGCCGTACAGCCGGATGGCGCCGTAGTAGTCGCCGTGCGAGGAGAGCGCCGCCACCTGGACGTAGCCGCCGGAGTAGGGGGCCTCGACTATCCAGCCCTGCCCGAGGTACATCGCGACGTGGTGGATGGTGGAGGCGGTGTTGCCGAAGTACACCAGGTCGCCGGGGAGCAGCGGTGCGGTCCCGTCCGCCCGGTAGTAGCGGGCGACGGCGCGGGAGGTCGGCCACTGGGTCCGGGTGGTGCCGTTGATGACGTCGTCGCCGACCGCCAGGTCGTAGGCGTAGCGGACCATGCCGGAGCAGTCCAGGCCGCGGACGTTGCAGTCGTTGGGGGCGCCGTTGGCGGGGTCGCAGAGGCCGTACGTCGGGCCGGGCTGCGAGCCGTGGCCGCCGCCCCACGAGTACGGGGTGCCGATCAGCCCGCAGGCGGAGCGGACGGCGGCGGTCGCCTGCGGCGCCGCACCGGTGGAGAGCACCCCGCAGGCGGGCGCCGCCTCGGCCGCGCCGGCACCGGCGAAGAACACTCCGACCGACACCAGCAGCGACAGCAGGGCCGCCCACCGCAGCGGGGCGACCAGCCACCGCGACAGAACGTTTACGCGCGTAGTCATGGTCGCGAATACTTCCGGAGCCGCTGACTCCGGGTCAATGGTCCTGTCCCCCATACCTCCTGTGGTCCGCACACTTGCCGGTGTGCAGGTCACGGGCACGACTACCGGCAACAAGGGGGCAGCCCGGCGCGGACGTGCCGCAGCGGCCGCCGGGCCGGGCTGCTCGCCCCCGGGTGGCACCGGGGCGGGCCGTCACACCCCGGCGGCCAGGGCGGGCGTCGGGACGACCCAGAGCTCGGCGGGGCCGTTGATGATGGCGGACTCCAGCCGGGGCGGCGTCGGACGGGACGGGTCCAGGGCGCTGTCGGGGTAGGCGCCGAACAGGCCCTCCAGGGCCACCTCGGTCTCCAGTCGGGCGAGCGGCGCGCCGAGGCAGAAGTGCGGGCCGTAGCCGAAGGCCAGGTGCTCCTTGTCGGGGCGCGTCGGGTCGAAGTCGTCCGGCCGCTCCGGGTGGACCTCCGGGTCCCGGCCGGCCGCGCCGAAGCCGAGCAGGATCGGCTCGCCCCGCCGGATGACCACGCCCTCGCCCAGGTCGACGTCCTCCAGCGGGTAGCGGAGCGGGAGGTGCATCGCCGGGCTCTCGTAGCGCAGGGTCTCCTCGACGACGGCTTCCCAGCCGAGGGTGCCCGCGCGGACCTCGGCCAGGTGGCGGGGGTGGGCGAGGAGGGCCTGGACGGCGCTGGTGATGAGGTTGACCGCGGTCTCGTACCCGGCGCCGAGCATCAGGAAGAGGATGTCGCGGGACTCCTCCTCGCTGCGGCCGGTCCCGTCGCCGGTGTCGACGGCCGCCACGTCGCTGGCGAGGTCCGGGCCGGGGTCGCGCCGCTTGAGCGCCAGCAGCTCGGTCAGCACCACGTTGATCTCCGCGCGGGAGCGCGTCATCTGCTCGTTCGTGGCCGTCGTCGTCAGCAGGGTGTCCATCGCGGTGCCGATGGACGGCCGCATGTCGGCGGGGACGCCGAAGAGGTCGCAGATCACCGTCATGGTCAGCGGACGCGAGAGGGCGTGGCGCAGGTCCACGGCCTCGCCGGGGCCGAGCGTACGGAACGCGCCGACCAGGGCGGCGGTGGTCTTCTCGATGCCGGGCCGCAGCGCGGACACCCGGCGGGGCGCGAACGAGGGCGCCATCCGGCGCCGGGCCGAGCGGTGTTCGCCGCCGTAGAGGTTGAAGAAGTTCTGCTGGAACGCGATCGGCCCCATCGGCCAGCCCTCGGGCACCGAGGCCAGGCCGGGCCAGTGCCTGCGCGGGTCGCGGGAGATCCGCGGATCGCCGGTGAGGGCGCGGATCACCGAGCTGCGGGTCACGGACCAGGCGATGATGCCGCCGGGGAGTTCGACCCGCACGGCGGGTCCGGCGGAGCGGAGCTCGGCGTTCTGTCGGTGCGGGTCCCGGGCGGTCATGTCCAGCACCGGGCAGCGGCTGACGTCTGGATCTGGAGCCATGGTGTTGCTCCTCAGGATCTCTCGGGGTGCCCCGGGCGGGCCGTGCCGGGGCACGGTCCACCGTCTCCGGGGCCTGTGCTCCGTTGTAGAGGGGTACGGCGCGGCCGTCAACGGGGCCGCGGCCCGTCCGTGGCGTTCGGCGCCGGTCGCCGCGCCGGGTCTTTCCCCTTTTCCCGAGCACGGCACGACATCACCGGCGCCCGGGGTGGGCCCGCCCATAAGGCATACGGGCATCGGGAACGCAAATCGGCGATATGCGGAACGGCGGAATGCGTAATGCGCCGTACGGTCGGCCGTCCTGGAATCGGCGGTAAGGCCATGGCTTCACCAGGTAAGTCAAGACTTACCTTCGAGGGGCTTTGACCGTATGGTGTGGCTCGAATCGAAGGAGTCCCCCGTGTCGAATACGAATGATCCCGTTGTCCGCGCGGTTGCGTCGGAGCGGGATTATGTGTCCTCCCTGTATGAATTCCTCACCGAGCGGCTTTCCGAGGCGCGAATGCACCGGGCGGGTCTGCTGAAGGCTCCGGCGGAAAGCGCCGGTGAGGCGTACGAGAGGGAAATCGCCGCCGATCGGCTGGGCAAGGAAATTGGCCGGCTGGCGGGCGCCGAAAAGGGTCTGGTATTCGGGCGGATCGACTGGGCGGACGGCACGGCCCTGCGCATCGGGCGGATCGGACTGCACCGGGAGGAGGACGACCTGCCCCTGCTGGTGGACTGGCGTGCGAACGCGGCGCGGCCGTTCTACGAGGCGACGCCGGTCCACCCGATGGGCCTGCGGCGGCGCCGGCACCTGCGCCTGGAGGAGCGCACGGTCGTCTCGGTGAGCGACGAGCTGCTGGACGGCAGCGCCCCGACCGAGGAGGACGTCGTGGGGGACGGCCCGCTGACCGAGGCGCTGTCGGCACGGCGCACGGGCCGGATGGAGGCGGCCGTCGCCACGCTGCAGGCCGAGCAGGACGAGGTGGTCCGCTCCGCCCACCGCGGGGTGACCGTGGTGCAGGGCGGGCCGGGCACCGGAAAGACGGTGGTCGCCCTGCACCGGGCGGCCTACGTCCTGTACGCGTTCCCGCGCGCCGCGGAGGAGGGCGTCCTGGTGGTGGGCCCGAACGCCCGGTTCCTCGACTACATCTCCCAGGTCCTCCCCTCGCTCGGCGAGAACGACGTCGTCCTGGCGACCTGCCGGGAGCTGGCCGGAGTGTCGCCGGCCGCGGCGGACCGGTTCGACACGGCGCGGCTCAAGGGCGGCGCCGAGCTCGCCGACGCCCTGGCCGGCCTGCTGCGCGCCTACCAGGCCCCCGCCGGCGACTTCACCGTGCGGGTCGGACGGGAGCCGGTCCACCTGTCCGACGAGGAGGTCGCCACGGCACGCGACGCCGCCGCGGCGGCCGTACCGGGGCACAATCCCGCGCGCCAGGTGTTCAAGGAACTCCTGGTCGACGCCGTCACCGACGCGATGCGACGGGACATGGGCGACGTCCTGGAGCAGATCGACGCCGACACCGTCGCGATGACGGGCCTGGACCTCGACCGGTTCACGGGGGCCGGCCGGCACCGCGGCGAGGGCGCGGCCGACACGGGTCCGGCGCACGAGCTGGACCTGGACGCCCTCCGGGCCGATCTCCTCGACGACGCCGGCCTCGACCGGGCGGTCGAGGCGCTGTGGCCGCGGCTGGCACCCGGCGACCTCGTGCGGGCGCTCCTGACGGACGCCGACGCCCTCGCCGAGCAGCTGCCCCGCCTGACCGGGCAGGAGCGGTCCCTGCTGCTGCGCGGTCCGGACGCCCCGTGGACCGACGCCGACGTGCCGCTGCTGGACGAGGCGGCGAGCCTGGTCGACGGCCCCCCGGAGCGGACGTACGGGCACGTCGTCGTCGACGAGGCGCAGGAACTGACCGCCATGCAGTGGCGGATGATCGTCCGCCGCTGCCCGGCGCGGGCGATGACGCTGGTCGGCGACTTCGCCCAGGCGGGCCCGGTCGCGACGGCGCGCGACTGGAAGGAGGCGCTGGCCCCCCACGTCGGACCGCGGTTCAGGCTGCACGACCTGACCGTCAGCTACCGCACCACGCAGGAGATCCTGGAGAGCGTCCGGGGCCTGCTCGCGCGGATCGCCCCGGAGCAGAAGCCCACCCGGTCGCTGCGCGCCGGTGAGAGCCCCCGCACCGTGACCACGCCCCCGGACGGGTTGGCCGCCGCCGTCCTCCGGGAACTCCGGGCCCAGAGCGCCGCACACCCGGGCGAGCTGCTGGGAGTGGTCTGCGCGGACACCAGGGTGGGCGAGCTGACGGCCCGGGGCATCGCCCACCACGCGCGCGTCGTACCGGCCTCCGAGGCGCGCGGCCTGGAGTTCGACGGGGTCCTCGTCGTGGACCCGGAGGAGATCACCGCGGCCCGCCCCGGCGGGGAGCGGGACCTGTACGTGGCCCTGACCAGGGCCACCAAGCGCCTCTGCACGATCACCGTGCAGCCCGCCTGACGCGCCCCGGCGCCCGCGCCGCCGCCGCGGGCGCGCCCGGCGCGGGACGGACACCGGGGCGCGGCGGGGGCGGGGTACACCGGATCGCAGAAAACAAGCAAGCGTGATTGCTTTTTTCTGCGGGCGGTGCCACGCTGCTGGCGGTGGCGCCCGTCGAAGGGTGCGCCCAACTCACCGGCAGGGGAGGCGCATTGGTGCGCGACGGCGCGGTACTGCGGATCGGCAACGCCTCGGGGTTCTACGGGGACCGCTTCGCCGCGGTGCGGGAGATGCTCACCGGCGGGCCCCTGGACGTGCTCACCGGGGACTACCTGGCCGAGCTGACCATGCTGATCCTCGCCCGGGACCGGTTGAAGGACCCGTCGCTGGGCTACGCCCGGACCTTCCTGCGCCAGATGGAGGAGTGCCTCGGCCTGGCCCGCGAGCGCGACGTGAAGATCGTGGTCAACGCGGGCGGCCTCAACCCGGCCCGGCTCGCCGAGGAGCTGCGCGCGCTGGCCCGGCGGCTCGGCGTCGAGGCGGCCGTCGCCCACGTCGAGGGCGACGACCTGCTCCCGCGCCGGGACGAACTCGGCCTGCCGGACGGCCTGTTGGCCGCCAACGCCTACCTCGGCGGGTTCGGCATCGCCGCCTGCCTGAACGGCGGCGCCGACGTGGTGGTGACCGGCCGGGTGACGGACGCGGCGCTGGTCGTCGGCCCCGGGATCGCCCGCTTCGGCTGGACCCCGGAGGACCTGGACGCCCTGGCCGGCGCCGTGGTGGCCGGGCACGTCCTGGAGTGCGGCGCCCAGGCGACCGGCGGCAACTACGCCTTCTTCCACGAGCACGACGTGACCCGCCCCGGCTTCCCGCTGGCCGAACTGCGCGCCGACGGCTCCAGCGTGATCACCAAGCACCCGGGCACCGGCGGCGCCGTCACCACCGGCACCGTCACCGCCCAACTCCTGTACGAGACCGGCGGACCGCGCTACCTCGGCCCGGACGTCACGGCCCGGCTGGACACCGTGCGGCTCACCGAGGAGGGGCCGGACCGGGTCCGGATCGACGGCGTGCGCGGCGAGGCCCCGCCGCCCACCCTGAAGGCGGGCCTCAACCGGCTCGGCGGCCACCTCAACGAGGTGGTGTACGTCCTCACCGGCCTGGACATCGAGGCCAAGGCCGCCCTGGTGCGGCGGCAGTTCGCCGACGCGCTGCCGCCCGCCGCCCGTCCCGCCGAACTGCGCTGGACCCTCGTCCGCACCGACCACCCGGACGCCGCCACCGAGGAGACCGCCTCCGCGCTGCTGCGGCTGACCGCCCGGGACCAGGAGCCGGCCAAGGTCGGGCGCCAACTAGGCAAGGCCGCGGTCGAATCGGGGCTGTCCGGGTACCCGGGCTTCCACCTCACCGCCCCGCCCGGACCGGGCACGCCGTACGGGGTGTTCAGCGCCGTGTCCGTCGACCCGAAGGCCGTCGAGCACACCGCCGTCCTGCCGGACGGCCGCCGGATCGCCGTCCCGCCGGCGCCCGTCACCGGCCACACGGCCCAACCCGACCGGCCCGAAGCCGAGTTGCCCGAACCGCTCCCCGAGGGCCCGACCCGGCGGGCCCCGCTCGGCCTGGTGGTCGGCGCCCGCAGCGGCGACAAGGGCGGGGACGCCAACCTCGGCGTCTGGGCCCGCTCGGAGGACGGCTGGCGCTGGCTGGCGCACGTCTTCACCGTGGAGAAGCTGCGCGAACTCCTGCCCGAGACCGAGGAGTTGCCCGTCGCCAGGCACCTGCTGCCGAACCTGCGGGCGGTCAACTTCACCCTCACCGGCCTGCTCGGCGAGGGCGTCGCCGCCCGGCACCGCTTCGACCCGCAGGCCAAGGCCCTCGGGGAGTGGCTGCGCGCCCGCCACCTCGACATCCCGGAGGTCCTGCTGTGACCGTCCTGCCCACCCGCGTCGACCCGGCCGGGCCCGAGTACGCCGGGCACCGCGCCGCGATGGTCGCCAAGCTCGCCGAGCTCGACGCCGAGCACGCCAAGGCGCTGGCGGGCGGCGGCCCCCGGTACGTGGAGCGCCACCGCGGGCGCGGCAAGCTGCTGGCCCGCGAGCGGATCGAGCTGCTGGTCGACCCGGACTCCCCGTTCCTGGAGCTGTCCCCGCTGGCCGCCTGGGGGAGCGACTACCCGGTGGGCGCGGCCCTGGTCACCGGCATCGGGGTGGTCGAGGGCGTCGAGTGCGTGATCACCGCCAACGACCCGACGGTGCGCGGCGGCGCCAGCAACCCCTGGACCCTCCGCAAGGCCCTGCGGGCCAACGAGATCGCGCTGGAGAACCGCCTCCCGCTGGTCAACCTGGTCGAGTCCGGCGGCGCCGACCTGCCCAGCCAGAAGGAGATCTTCATCCCCGGCGGCGCCCTGTTCCGCGACCTCACCCGGCTCTCCGCCGCCGGAATCCCCACCGTGGCCGTGGTGTTCGGCAACTCGACGGCCGGCGGCGCCTACGTGCCCGGCATGTCCGACCACACCGTGCTGGTCAAGGAGCGCGCCAAGGTCTTCCTCGGCGGCCCGCCGCTGGTGCGGATGGCCACCGGCGAGGAGGCCGACGACGAGTCGCTCGGCGGCGCCGAGATGCACGCCCGGGTCTCCGGGCTGGCCGACCACGTCGCGGCGGACGAGGCGGACGCGCTGCGGATCGCCCGCCGGATCGTCGCCCGGCTCGACCACCGCAAGCCCGGCCCCGGCCCGGACCGGGGCGCCGAGCCGCCCAGGTACGACGAGGAGGAGCTGCTGGGCATCGTCCCGGGCGACCTCAAGGTGCCCTTCGACCCGCGCGAGGTGATCGCCCGGATCGTCGACGGCTCCGACTTCGACGAGTTCAAGCCGCTCTACGGCACCAGCCTGGCCACCGGCTGGGCGCGCCTGCACGGCTACCCGGTCGGCGTCCTGGCCAACGCCCAGGGCGTGCTGTTCAGCCAGGAGTCCCAGAAGGCCGCCCAGTTCATCCAGCTGGCGAACCGGCGGAACACCCCGCTGCTGTTCCTGCACAACACCACCGGCTACATGGTCGGCAAGGACTACGAGCAGGGCGGCATCATCAAGCACGGCGCGATGATGATCAACGCCGTGGCCAACTCCACCGTCCCGCACCTGTCCGTGCTGATGGGCGCCTCCTACGGGGCCGGCCACTACGGCATGTGCGGCCGGGCGTACGAACCGCGCTTCCTCTTCTCCTGGCCGAGCGCCAAGTCCGCCGTGATGGGCCCGCAGCAGCTCGCCGGGGTGCTGTCGATCGTCGCCCGGCAGTCGGCCGCGGCGAAGGGCCGGCCGTACGACGAGGACGCGGACGCGGCGATCCGGGCGATGGTCGAGCAGCAGATCGAGGCCGAGTCCCTGCCGGTGTTCCTGTCCGGCCGGCTCTACGACGACGGCGTCATCGACCCGCGTGACACCCGTACGGTGCTCGGCCTCTGCCTGTCCGCGATCCACAACGCCCCGGTCGAGGGCGCGCGTGGCTACGGCGTCTTCCGGATGTGAGGGACCCCAGACGATGATCACCAACCTGCTGGTCGCCAACCGGGGCGAGATCGCCCGCCGGGTCTTCCGGACCTGCCGGGAACTCGGCATCGCGACCACCGCCGTCCACTCCGACCCGGACGCCGGCGCCCCGCACGTGCGCGAGGCCGACGCCGCCGTCCGGCTGCCCGGCGCCGCGCCCGCCGACACCTACCTCCGCGCCGACCTGCTCGTCCGGGCCGCGCTCGCCGCCGGGGCCGACGCCGTCCACCCCGGGTACGGATTCCTCTCCGAGAACGCCGACTTCGCGCGGGCCGTGCTGGACGCGGGCCTGGCCTGGATCGGCCCGCCGCCCGCCGTGATCGCCGCGATGGGCTCCAAGACCGCCGCCAAACGGCTGATGGCCGAGGCCGGGGTGCCGGTGCTGGGCGCGCTCACCGAGCCCGCCGAGGCCGACCTGCCGCTGCTGGTCAAGGCCGCGGCGGGCGGCGGCGGGCGCGGCATGCGGGTCGTCCGGAGCCTGGCCGAGCTCCCCGGCGAACTGGCCGCCGCCCGCGCGGAGGCGGCCAAGGCCTTCGGCTCGGACGAGGTGTTCTGCGAGCGCTACCTGCCCGCCGGGCGGCACGTCGAGGTCCAGCTGCTGGCCGACGCCCACGGCACCGTCTGGGCGGTCGGCGACCGGGACTGCTCGCTGCAGCGGCGGCACCAGAAGGTGATCGAGGAGGCCCCGGCCCCCGGCCTGCCGCCGGAGGTCCGCGCCGAGCTGCACGCGGCGGCCCGCGCCGCGGCCCGGGCGATCGGCTACACGGGCGCCGGCACCGCCGAGTTCCTGCTCGCCGGGGACGGCCGGTTCTTCTTCCTGGAGATGAACACCCGCCTCCAGGTCGAACACCCGGTCACCGAGGCCGTCACCGGCCTGGACCTGGTGGCCCTGCAACTCGCCGTCGCCGAGGGCGCGGAGCTGCCGCCCGACCCCCCGGCCCCCGCCGGCCACGCGATCGAGGCCCGGCTCTACGCCGAGGACCCGGCCAAGGACTGGCAGCCGGCCACCGGCACCCTGCACCGGTTCGAACTGACGCTCCCGTACCAGGAGTTCACGTGTGCCGAAGCGGGCTCCGGCACCGGCCTCCGGCTGGACTCCGGCGTGGAGTCCGGCAGCGAGATCACCCCGCACTACGACGCGATGCTCGCCAAGGTGATCGCCTGGGGGCCCACCCGCGCGGCCGCCGCCCGCCGGCTCGCCGACGCGCTCGCCCGCGCCCGCGTCCACGGCCCGGCCACCAACCGGGAGCTGCTGGTCCGGGCGCTGCGCCACCCGGCCTTCCTGGCCGCGGACCTGCACACCGGCTTCCTGGCCGAGCACGCCGCCGACCTCACCGCCCCGGACACCAAGGGCGTCGACCGCGCCGCCCTGGCCGCCGCCCTCGCCGACGCCGCCGGCCGCCGCGGCGCGCTGCCCTCCGGCTGGCGCAACCTGCCCTCCCAGCCGCAGCTCAAGCGCTACCGGGCCGAGGACGGCACCGAGGCGGCCGTCCGCTACCGGCACACCCGCACCGGACTGCTGGCCGAGGACCACCCGGACGTCGAGCTCGTCGAGGCCGCGCCGGACCGGGTCGTGCTGTCCGAGGGCGGGCTGCGCCGAACCTACCGCGTCGCCCGGTACGGCGACCGGGTGCACGTCGACACCCCGGCCGGCGGCACCGCGCTCACCGCCCTGCCGCGCTTCCCCGAACCCGTCGTCCGCACCGACCCCGGCGCGCTGCTCGCCCCGATGCCCGGCACCGTCGTCCGGGTCGCCGCCGCCGTCGGGGACACCGTCACCGCCGGCCGGCCGCTGCTGGTGCTGGAGGCGATGAAGATGGAGCACCGCGTCGTCGCCCCGGTCGACGGCACCCTCGTCGAACTGCGCGCCACCCCCGGCCGGCAGGTCGAAACCGGCACCCTGCTGGCCGTCGTCCGGCCCACCGAAGCCTGAGGAAGGACCCCGCATGTCCATCGGCAGTCAGCTCCTGGAGACCCCCGAACGCCAGACCCTGCGCCGGGCCGTCAGCGACCTCGGCCGCCGTTACGGCTCCGCCTACTACCTCGCCAAGGCCCGGGCCGGCGAGCCCGCCGACGAACTGTGGGCGGAGGCCGGCAAGGCCGGCTACCTCGGCGTCAACCTGCCCGCCGAGTACGGCGGCGGGGGCGGCGGCATCACCGACCTCGCCATCGTCCTGGAGGAGCTCGGCGCCGCCGGCTGCCCGCTGCTGATGCTGATCGTCTCCCCGGCGATCTGCGGCACCGTGATCGCCCGCTACGGCACCCCGGAGCAGCAGCGGCGCTGGCTGCCCGGCCTGGCCGACGGCAGCCGCAGGATGGCCTTCGGCATCACCGAACCGGACGCCGGCTCGAACTCGCACCGGATATCCACCGTCGCCCGCCGGGACGGCGAGGACTGGCTGCTGACCGGCCGCAAGGTCTTCGTCTCCGGCATCGACCACTCCGACGCGGTGCTGTTCGTGGCCCGCACCGAGGACGCGCGGACGGGGAAGCTGAAGCCCTGCCTGTTCGTCGTCCCACGCGACACCCCCGGCTTCGAGTACCGGGCGATCCCGATGGAACTCGTCGCCCCGGAGAAGCAGTTCCAGGTCTTCCTGGACGACGTCCGGCTGCCCGCCGACGCCCTGGTCGGCGACGAGAACGCGGGCCTGCTCCAGCTGTTCGCCGGTCTCAACCCCGAGCGCGTCCTCACCGCCGCCTTCTCGCTCGGCCTCGCCCGCCAGGCCCTCGGCAAGGCCGTCGAGTACGCGAAGACCCGCACCGTCTGGTCCACCCCGATCGGCGCCCACCAGGGCCTGGCCCACCCGCTGGCCCAGTGCGCGGTGGAGATCGAACTGGCCCGGCTGATGACCCAGAAGGCCGGGCTGCTCTACGACGCGGGCGAGGACCTCGCCGCCGGGGAGGCCGCCAACATGGCCAAGTACGCGGCGGGGGAGGCCGCCGCCCGGACGGTGGACCAGGCGGTGCAGACCCTCGGCGGCAACGGCCTGACCCAGGAGTACGGGCTGGGCGCGCTGCTGACCGCCACCCGGGTCGGCCGGGTCGCCCCGGTCAGCCGCGAGATGGTGCTCAACTACGTCGCCCAGCACACCCTCGGGCTGCCGAAGTCGTACTGAGCGGCCGCCGCCGGTGGTCCTGAGCAGCCGCCGCCGTACAGGCCACCCCGGTCGGCCACCCGTTCGGTGTCGCCCGCCAGGGTGGTGCCGGCGCAGGCCTTGACGTAGCCGTCGGCGCCGGGCGCGGCCGGAGCGGCAGGAGCGGGACGGGGCCGGACAGGGGCCCCACAGCGGGGAGTTCCGGGGACGGGGCCGCTCCCGGAGGCGGGCGGCCGTGGTGCGCACCCTCCGGTCGGGCGCCCCCCGGGAGCGACCGTGCCACGGATGGTCCATTACGGGTTCCCCACAATGGCCGAGCCAGGCCCCCTACTGTCCGTATGCTCCTGAACGCGCCCCGCACGGAACTGCTAGCCGGTTTTGTTGCTACGTCAACTTCCATACTGGAGGCCCACCTTGGTGTTCCGAAGCGAGTTCCCCGACGTTGCCGTGGTCGACCTGCCGATCCACGAGGCGGTGCTCGGCGCCGCGGCGAAGTACGGCGACCGCCCGGCCCTGATCGACGGCGTCACCGGCGAGACCACCAGCTACGCCCAACTCGCCGACGCCGTCGAGCGGGTGGCCGCCGGACTGGCCGAGACAGGCGTCCGCCGCGGCGACGTCGTCGCCCTCTTCAGCCCCAACTCGACCGCCTACCCGATGGCCTACTACGGCGCGACCAGGGCCGGCGCCACCGTCACCACCGTCTCGTCCTTCGCCACCCCCGCCGACCTCGCCGGCCAGCTGCGCGACAGCGGCGCCCGCTGGCTCGTCACCGTCTCCCGCTTCCTGCCGACCGCCCGTGCGGCCGCCGAACTCCTCGCCGAACAGGGCCGCCCGCTGGCCGAGACCGTCGTCCTGGACGGCGCCGAGGGCCACCGCTCGCTCGCCGACCTGCTGGCCGCCACCGGCCCCGCCCCCGAGGTCGCCATCGACCCGGGCGAGGACATCGCCGTACTGCCGTACTCCAGCGGCACCACCGGCCTGCCCAAGGGCGTGATGCTCACCCACCGCTCGATCGCCACCAACCTCTCCCAGTGCGACGCCCTCTACCGCCCCGCCGAGGGCGAACGGGTCCTCGCCGTCCTGCCGTTCTTCCACATCTACGGACTGGCCGCACTGCTCAACCAGCCGCTGCGCTGCGGCGCCACCGTGGTCGTGCTGCCCCGCTTCGACCTGGAGCAGTTCTGCCGCACCGTCCAGGAGCACCGGGTGCAGGCCCTGGTGGTGGCCCCGCCGATCGCCCTCGCGCTGGCCCGGCACCCCGTCGTCGAGCAGTACGACCTCTCCTCGGTCGAGTACCTGCTGTGCGCCGCCGCCCCGCTCGACCACGAACTCGCCGACGCCTGCGCCCGGCGCCTGGGCCTGCCGCACCTGCTCCAGGGCTACGGCATGACCGAGCTCTCCCCGGTCACCCATGTCGTCTCCCCGCGCGAGGGCGACCCCTCGCCCGGCTCGGTCGGCCGGATGGTCCCCTCCACCGAGCTGCGGATCACCGCCCTGGACGGCTCCGACGGCGACCTCGGGCCCGGCGAGCCCGGCGAGCTGCTGATCCGCGGCCCGCAGGTGATGAAGGGCTACTTCGGCCGCCCCTCCGAGACCGCCGCGGTGGTCGACGCCGAGGGCTGGCTGCACACCGGCGACGTCGGCTTCGTGGACGAGCGCGGCTACCTGTACATCGTCGACCGGGTCAAGGAGCTGATCAAGTACAAGGGCTACCAGGTCGCCCCCGCCGAACTGGAGGCCGTCCTGCTCGGCCACCCGCAGATCACCGACGCCGCCGTGATCGGCGTCCCGGACGCCGAGGGCACCGAGTGCCCCAAGGCCTTCGTGGTCCGCGCCCCGGGCAGCACCCTGACCGCCGAGGAGGTCACCGGGTACGTCGCCGGACAGGTCGCCCCGTACAAGAAGGTCCGCCTGGTGGAGTTCGTCGACACCGTCCCCAAGTCCGCGGCCGGCAAGATCCTGCGCCGCGAACTGCGCGCCCGCGAGGCCGGGCGCGCCGCCGCCCGCTGACCGGCCGGGGCCGCCCCGGCGGCCGGGGACCGGGGCGCGTCTGTGAGGATCGTCCCGCCGCGCCCCGACCGGCACCCGCCGCGCCCCGACCGGAACAGGAACCGCCCGCCGCCATGACCAGCCACCCCGCCGCCCGCACCCCGCAGCAGGACCGCAGCCGAGCGACCAGGGCCCGGCTGCTCGCGGCGGCCGTGGACTGCCTGGCCGAACTCGGCTGGCACGGCTCCACCGTCACCGTCGTCGCCGAACGGGCCGGGGTCTCCCGGGGCGCGGCCCAGCACCACTTCCCGACCCGCGAGGACCTCTTCACCGCGGCCGTCGAGCACGTCACCGCCGAGCGGCTGGCAGCCGTCCGCGCCCACGCGGACGAGCTGCCGACCGCCGGCCCCGACCGCACCGGGGCCGTGGTCGACATGATCGTGCGGCTCTACACCGGCCCGCTGTTCCGCGCCGCCCTGCACCTGTGGACCGCCGCCGCCACCGAGGAGGCGCTGCGCGAGCGGATCATCGCGCTGGAGGGCCACGTCGGCCGGGAGGCCCACCGGGCCGCCGTCGAGTTCCTGGACGCCGACGAGAGCCGCCCCGGGGTGCGCGAATCCGTGCAGGCCACGCTGGACCTCGCCCGCGGACTGGGCCTCGCCAACCTGCTCACCGACGACAGCCACCGACGTTCCGGCGTGATCCGGCAGTGGGCGGGCGTTCTGGAGAGTACGCTGCGGCCGGTACGCCCATGACGCCCGTACACCCGGAGCGACCGGACGCCCCCTGACCAAAGGGGTCGCCGGGCGGCCGATGTCCGTGCAGTCTGGAGAAGAATCCCGGCCGGCACCGACCGCGAGGCCCACCCGGCCGGGCACGAGCCGAACCGGGGTGCTGCCTGATCATGCACGGACACGAGTGGGACGCGACCGCCGCCGACCCGGCACCGGGCCGTGCCCCGGTACGTCCCGAGGGCGCGAACCCCGAAGGCCACCGGCTCGTCCCGCTCGCGACGGCGCTGCTCCAGGACGACGGACTGATCCTGCACTGGAGCGAGGACGCGGAGGCCCTGCTCGGCTACTCCGCCGAGGAGGCCGTCGGCAGCTACGCCGCCCAGCTGCTCACCGACGGCTCCGACCGCTCCGAGGTGCTCGGCCTCTTCCAGCGGATCATGACCGGCAGCGGCTGGTCCGGCGTCTTCCCGGTGCGCCACCGCGACGGCCACAAGGTCGAGCTGGAGTTCCGCACCTACCCGATAGCCGGCCCGGCCGGCACCCTGCTGCTGCTCGCCACCGCCTCCGACACCCGCGCCCTGCACGCCGTCGAGGCCGACCTCGCGGTCCTGGACGGCATCTTCGGCCGCTCGCCGATCGGCATGGCCGTCTACGACACCGGACTGCGCTACATCCGGATCAACGAGGCACTCGCCCGGATGAACGGGGTGCCCGTCGCCGCCCACCTCGGCCGCCGGATATCCGCCGTCCTGCCCGGCATCAACAGCGCCGAGATCGAGCAGATCATGCGCCAGGTGCTCAAGACCGGCAAGCCCGTCGTCGACGCCCGCTCGCACGGCCGGGTCCCCGGCGACCCCCGGCGGGACCGCGCCTGGTCCGCCTCCTACTTCCGGCTCGAGGACTCCACCGGCCGGATCTTCGGGGTCTGTTCCTCGATCATCGACGTCACCGAGCGCTTCCAGGCCGAGGCCCGCGCCGCCCGGGCCCAGGAACGGCTCGCCACCATCGCCGAGGCGACCGCCCGGATCGGCACCACCCTCGACCTCCAGCGCACCGCCGAGGAACTGATCGAGGCCGTCGTCCCCCGGTTCGCCGACTTCGCCACCGTCGACCTGCTGGAGCCGGTGCTGCGCGGCGCCGAGCCCACCGCGATCCCCTCCGACCGGAACGTCACGCTCCGCGCCGTCGCCGTCGGGGAGTCCTACGAGAGCGGCCTCGCGCACGCCGTGGACGTGGTCGGCGAGACCTCCGAGTACGCCCCCGACCGCAGCTACACCCAGTGCCTGCGCGCCGGGAAGCCGCTGCTGCGCACCCACGTGGACGAGGACGTGCTGCGCGGGCTGGTCTCCAGCGAGGACCGGGTGGCCCCCGGGATGGCGGCGGGCATCCACTCGTACCTGATGGTGCCGATCACCGCCCGGGGCATGGTGCTCGGCGGCTCCGAGTTCATCCGGATGCGCAACCCCGAGCCGTTCACCGCCGCCGACGTCGCCCTCGCCGAGGAACTGGTCGCCCGCACCGCGCTGGCCCTCGACAACGCCCGGCTCTACCGCCGCGAGCGGGAGACCGCCCTCACCCTCCAGCGCAGCCTGCTGCCGCAGGAGGTGCACCGCACCCTCGGCCTGGAGATCGCCTACCGCTACCTGCCCAGCAGCGTGGTCAGCGAGGTCGGCGGCGACTGGTTCGACGTGGTGCCGCTGTCCTGCGGGAGAGTCGCCCTGGTGGTCGGCGACGTGATGGGCCACGGCATCCGGGCCGCCGCCACGATGGGCCAGCTGCGCACCGTCGCCCGGACCCTCGCCACCCTCGACATGCCGCCGGAGCAGGTCCTCACCCGGCTGGACGAGACCGCCTCGGGAATCGGCGAGGGCCAGTTCGCCACCTGCATCTGCGCGGTGTACGACCCGCTGGAGCGCACCGTCCAGGTCGCCTCGGCCGGGCACCTGCCGCCGGTCCGGGTCGCCCCCGACGGCACCGCCGCCAGGGTGGACGTGCCGCCCGGGGTGCCGCTGGGCGTCGGCGGGGTGGCCTTCGAGTCGATCGAGTTCACCATCCCCGAGGGCGGCATGGTCACGCTCTACACCGACGGCCTGGTCGAGCGGCGCGGCGAGGACCTGGACACCGGGATCGACCGGCTCGCCAGCACCCTCTCCGGCCCCGGCCGGACCCTGGAGGAGAACTGCGACGCCGTCCTCGCGGCGCTGGTCACCGACGGCACCGAGGACGACATCGCGATGATCATGGCCCGGGTGCTGCCGCTGCCCGCCGACCGGGTCGCCACCCTGCCGCTGTCCGGCGGCGGCCGGCTGCCCGGCAGGGCCCGCCGCTTCACCCGCGCCACCCTGGAGGCCTGGGGCCTGGCCGCGCTCACCGACTACGCCGAACTGCTGGTCAGCGAGCTGGTCACGAACGCCCTGCTGCACGCCGACGCCCCGCGCCGGCTGCGGCTGTTCCGCGACCGGGTGCTCACCCTGGAGGTCGCCGACGCCGGCGGCCAGACCCCGCAGCTGCGCCCGTTCGCCGAGCAGGACGAGGGCGGGCGCGGGATGTTCCTGGTCAGCGAGCTGGCCCAGCGCTGGGGCAGCCGGCTCACCCGGGACGGCAAGGTGGTCTGGGCCGAGCTGGAGCTGCCGTTCGGGGTCTCGTAGGTCCCGTAAGGAACGGTGGTTCCGTACACGAGAACGGCCGTTCCCCCCGGGGGGAACGGCCGTTCTCGGTGCGCTGTTACGCCTTGACGCTCGGCTGCGCGGCCGACACGTCGACGGCGCCCTCCGGGCCGGTCCCGGCGCCCGTCTCCGCCCCGGCCGTCGGCTCGGACAGCCCGCGCAGCAGCCGCCAGGCCATCACGGCCGCGCCGACCAGCAGCGCGGCGGCCAGCAGCCCGGCGCTGTTCATGCCGTGGACGAAGGACTCCCGGGCGCTCGCCAGCAGCGGCTGGGCGAGCTCCGGGGACAGGCCCTGCGCCGTCTCGACGGCCGAGCCCAGCGATTCGCCCGCCCGGGCGGCGGCCGCCGGGTCCGTCCCGGCCGGGACCGCCAGCCCGTTCGCGTAGATCGAGCCGACCACCGAGCCCACCAGCGCGATGCCGAGCGCGGTGCCCAGCTCGTACGCCGTCTCCGAGACCGCCGAGGCGGCGCCGGCCTTGTCGGCGGGCGCGGCGTTCAGCACCAGGTCGGCGCCGAGCGTGTAGACCACGCCCTCGGCCGTCCCGACCAGCAGGAAGGAGGCGGCCAGCAGCAGGTAGGTGGTGTCCTGCTCCAGCCAGCCGAGCGCGCCCACGCCCAGACCCATCGCCAGCAGACAGGCCGTCAGCGCCTTGCGGGCACCGTAGCGGCGGGCGATCAGGGCGGTCAGCAGGCCGCCGACCACCGATCCCGCGAAGGCCGGCAGTTCGGCCAGGCCCGCCTGGAGCGGCTGGTAGCCGCGGACCAGCTGGAGGTACTGCGAGACCACGAAGATCACGCCGGAGAGCCCGATCAGGGAGATCAGCGAGGCCGACACGGCCGCGGTGAACCGCCGGTCGCGGAACAGCCGGACGTCGAGCAGCGGGGTCTCCAGCCGCAGCTGGCGGCGGACGAACACGAACAGCGCGGCGGTGCCCAGGACGAAGGCGACCGGCACGTCCCAGCGGTCCACGCCGTGCGCGGCGGCCTCCTTGACCGCGTACACCGCGCCGATCACGCCGGCCATCGACAGGACGACGCTCAGCACGTCCCAGCGGCCCGGCTTCGGGTCCTTGGACTCCGGCAGCAGCCAGGCTCCGAACACCAGCAGCAGGATCAGCACCGGGATGTTCAGCAGGAACACCGAACCCCACCAGAAGTGCTCCAGCAGCACCCCGCCGACCACCGGCCCGAGGGCGGCCCCGGCGGTGGCGGCCGCACCCCAGATGCCGATCGCGGTGGCCCGCTCCCGGTCGTCCGGGAAGAGGCCGCGGATCAGCGAGAGCGTGGAGGGCATGATCGTCGCCCCGGCCACGCCGAGCAGGGCGCGGGCCACGATCAGCCAGCCGGCGCTCGGCGCGTAGGCGGCCAGCAGCGAGGCGGCGCCGAACGCGGCGGAGCCGGCCAGCAGCAGCTTCTTGCGGCCGATCCGGTCGCTCAGGGCGCCCATGCTGACCAGCAGGCCGGCCAGCACGAAGGAGTAGGAGTCGCCGATCCAGAGCAGCTGGGTGCCGCTGGGGCGCAGCGTCTCGCTGATGGACGGGATGGCGAGGGAGAGGACGGTCGCGTCCAGGGCGACCACGGTCACGGCCAGGACGAGGACGGCGAGGCCGGTCCAGCGCTGGCGGGCGGTCAGGGTGTTCATGGTGTATCGGTGTCCGGCCTGTGGTCGGCGGTGCTGTGGATGGGAGTGTTGCGGTCGGCGGTGCCGACGTTGGCGGCGGCGGGGACGGGCGTCCGCGCGTCCGGTCTGCGCAGCGCGCCGCCGAGGAACAGCTCGGCGAGCGAGAAGGCGGCGTCGCGCGGGGCGAGCCGGCCGTCCTGGATGGACCAGCCGACGCCGGCCACCAGGTCGAAGAAGGCCTCGCTCAGCCAGGCGGCGCTCAGCTCGATGCGGAACACGCCCTGCTGCTGGCCGCGCAGGAAGAGCGCGTGCAGCCGGGCGATCTGGACCTCCCAGAGGTCGTTGATGTCGTCGTTCTCGTAGAGCTGGTTCTCTCCGGCCAGGAAGGCGCAGAGCATGGCGTCCGGCACGGAGGCGTCCACCAGGCGGCGCAGCGCGGCCTCGGCGTCGCCCTCTTCGACCTCGGCGGTGTCCAGCGCGGCGGCGAACCGGCGCAGCCCGAGCAGGCCGACCTCGCGGATCAGCGCGTCGCGCCCCGGGAAGAGCCGGTGCAGCGTGGCGCGGCTGATGCCGGCGGCGCGCGCGATCTCGTCCAGGTGGGCGGTCGGGCGGCGGGAGAGCACGCCGACGGCGGCTTCGAGGACGGTGTCGCGGTCGGTGGCCATGGACCGAGTCTAGTTCATATGAGACACCGATGTCTCATTCTTTTGTTCGAGCTCTCAGGTGAGGCGCAGACCCTCGGCACTCGGACAGCAAAAAACCGGGGACGGTGGGTGTACCGTCCCCGGTTCCGGGGTGCCTGTGCGGTGAGCCCTCGCGGGGCGGCGGCTCAGCTCTGGTTGTAGAAGCCGGTGTCGTCCATCGGGCGGTCGATCACCATGACCTCGACGTCGGCCGGGGTGAGCAGGAAGACCCTCCGGGCGATCCGCTCGATGCCGCCCCGGGTGCCGAAGATCAGCCCGGAGGCGAAGTCGACCATGCGCTTGGCCTCGGCCTCCGACATCTCGGTGAGGTCCATGACCACCGGGATGCTCGCCCGGATGTGCTCACCGACCGTCCGGGCCGCCTCGAAGCCCGTCGGCCGCAGGGAGACGATCTTCGTGGGCGCGGGGGCGGCCGGAACCGTCTCCTGATCGACCCACTCGTCGTCGTACACCGCGGCCGGGTAGTTCCCCGAGGGCATCAGCCACCCGTTGTGGTGCTCGTCGCGAAGTGCTCCCATGCCGCGCCTCCCTGCCTCGTCCCGTCCTGGTCCCCCGGGGGTGCGTGCCGTTCTTGACACGTCATCCACTCGTCGGAACTGTCCGAGTATCGCACTGTTCACCGGTCCCGTGCCCGCTCGCAACCCCCGTACGAGTCGTGCCGCGCCGGAAACCCGGGCGAACCCGGGCACTCCCACTGACGCGGCGCAGCGCCGTACGGTTGCGCGCGTTGACCTTATCGGTCGCGGTCACGGCGTAATTGACCTTCTGTCAACAATGCGGAAACGATTTCACCCGCGGTGTCACCCGCAGGGTCACTCGCCGGTCGATCCGTCGATCAATTCGCGCAGAAGATCCGCGTGGCCGTTGTGTCGGGCGTACTCCTCGATCATGTGGGTGAGGATCCAGCGCAGCGTCACGGGCTGACCGCGGCGCGGCTTCTTGCCGACGGTCTCCAGCGGCAGGCCGGCGGCGGCGCTGCGGGCGGCCTCGACCTCGGCGCGCCAGACGGCGAAGTCGGCCGCGACGTCGGCGGTGTCGACGTCGTCGAAGTCGCCGTCCTCGTTCTCCTTGGTCCAGAAGTGCCCCTCGGGGATCTCCTGGCCGAGCAGGACGGACTGGAACCAGTACTGCTCCACCTCGGCCATGTGTCGGACCAGGCCCAGCAGCGAGAGGTTGGACGGCGGGACGGAGCGCAGCCGCAGCTGGTCGTCCGTCAGGCCCTCGGTCTTCAGCGCGAGGGTGTGGCGGTGGTAGTCGAGGAAGGCGTGCAGGGTGGCGGCCTCGTCGGCCGTCATCGGCGGGTCCACCCGCGGGTCCGGTGCAGTCATGCGCGCCATCCTGGCCTCCGGCGGCGCACCGGCGCGAACGATTTTGTCCTGGTGGGCGGCCGTGGACAGGGTGGCCGGGTTCAGCCGGCCGTCGCCCGGCGGCGGGTCCGGGCCGCCCGCCACAGGCCCACCACGCTGCCCAGCACCAGCAGCGCGATCACCCCCGCCGACAGCAGGAAGGCCGCCGAGCCCGGCCGGCCCGCGCTGGCCGCCGCCGTGACGTACACCGCCGTGGTCGGCACCACGCCGATCGCGGTGGCGAGCACGAAGGGCAGGAAGCGGACCCCGGAGAAGGCCGCGCCGTAGTTGGCCGCCTGGAACGGCATGCCGGGCAGCAGCCGCAGCACCAGCACGCTGCGGAAGCCCTGTTCGGTGAACCGCCGGTCCAGCGCCCCGAGCACCTTCCCGCGCAGGTACGGGCGGAGCGCCTCGCGGCCGAGGCCCCGGCCGAGCACGAAGGCCAGGGCGGCGCCGACCGTGGTGCCGAGCACCGCCAGCAGCACGCCCTGCTGGATGCCGAGCAGCAGCCCGGCCGCGGCGTTCAGGGCCGGCCGGGGCACGAAGGCGAGCGTTCCCACCGCGTAGACCAGGGCGAACAGCGGGCCGAACCAGTAGCCCGGCATCCGGTCCGCCAGCCCGCCGGACAGCAGCTCCGTCGGGCTCCACAGCAGGAGCGAGCCGGCCGCCGCCGCGAGCACCGCGACCAGCAGGGCGAACCGCCACCACGGGGAACGCGGCGCGACGGCGGGCACCTGCGGTGCGAGGGGCGGGACGGGAACGGCATCGGGCTCGAGCACCGCCCGAGCCTAACCGGTCCCGGGCCCCGGCCCCGCCGCCGTCCACGCCCCGGTCCAAGGCCTGGGGCGGGGGCCGGGATCCGGGTTCAGCGCGGCCGGGCGAGGAAGCCCAGCAGGCGCTGCCACGCGTCCCGGGCCGCGTCGGCGTGGTCGACCGCGGCGAGCTCGAAGAAGTTGTGCGGCGCCCCCGGATAGGTGACGAAGGTGTGCGGGCAGCCGGCCGCGGTGAGCGCGGCGTCGAAGGCCTCGACGGCGGCGGCCGGGATGTGCTCGTCCGCGCCGCCCCAGAGGGCGAGGACCGGGGCGGTCAGCTCCGCCGCGAGCTGGGTCGGCCCGGGAGCGCCGTGGAGGGTGTCCGGGTAGCCGTAGAAGCCGACCGCGCCGGCCAGGCCGAAGCGCGGCGCGGCCGTTCGGAAGGCCTGTCGGCCGCCGAAGCAGAAGCCGAGCGCGACCACCTCGGCGG
Organism: Kitasatospora sp. NPDC056800; assembly: GCF_042789775.1. Lineage (NCBI taxonomy): Bacteria > Bacillati > Actinomycetota > Actinomycetes > Kitasatosporales > Streptomycetaceae > Kitasatospora > Kitasatospora sp. NPDC056800. The sequence goes on from NZ_JBHUAL010000030.1 coordinate 25,864, forward strand.
GCCCGGCGGCGCGCAGCCGTTCCAGTGCGGCGGTGATGTCGGCGTCCAGCCCCTCGGGGGTGAGCGCGAGCAGGTGGGGGAGCAGGTCCGGCAGTTCGCCGAATTCCGCCGGGCGCTTTTCCGGGAAGGCTCCGGCGGTGCGGCCGTAATAGTCGAGGACGAGCGCCGGGTGGCCCTGTTCGGCGAGCCGGGCGGCGGTCTGCCGGTAGAACGGGGAAAGGCCCCTGTTGTCCGGCAGGACGAGTACGCCGACTCCGGTGGCGACCTCCGGGCGGGCCAGGAAGGCGCCGAACCGGGTGCCGTCGGCCGAGGTCAGGGTCAGGGGGGCGGCCTCGGCCAGCGGCCACGGGGCGGGACCGGGGGCGGGCGGGGCGGCGTCCGGGTCGTAGCACACGGGGAATCCCTCTCGCGGAGCACGAAAACCGCCGGACGCGGCGCGCCCGGCGGTTCGAGACTTTAGCGGGAAATTCCCTCAGGAATTCATCATCATATCGTGGAGAGATCTTTTCCGGAAGGCTTTTCCGGTGACGTTGCGGTCACGTTTCCGCCGCCGGAATTCCGTTCGGCCAGTCGCAGCGCACCGGCGCTCAGCAGCAGGGCGAAGGCGAGCGCGGTGACCAGTCCGAAGGAGACGGTCAGCGAGGTGGCCTGGGCGAGGGCGCCGATGACCGCGGGGGCGATCAGGCCGGAGGTGTAGGTGACGGTGGCGACGCCCGCGATGGCCTGGCTGGGGTTGCTGCCGATCCGGCCGGCCGCGGCGAAGGCGAGCGGGACGATCACCGCGATGCCGATGCCGAGGAGCGCGAACCCGGGGATGGCCAGCGCCGGGCTGTCGGCGGCGACCACCAGCAGGCCGCCGACGGTGGCCACGGCGCCGCCGACGCGGGTGGTGCGGACGGCGCCGAGCCGGCGGATCGCCGCGTCCCCGGCGAGCCGGCTGACCGCCATGGTGAGCGAGAAGGCGGTGTACGAGGCGGCGGCGACGGTGGCCGAGGCACCGGTGACGTCCCGCAGGTAGACGCCGCTCCAGTCCATCGAGGCGCCCTCGGCGAAGACCGCGCAGAAGCCGACCAGCCCGATCACCAGCGAACTGCGCGGCGGCAGCGCGAACCGCGGCGGCTCCTCCGCGCCCTCGTGCGCCCGGATGTCGGGCAGGCCGCGGCAGACCGGCTGGGCGAGGGCGAGCAGGACCAGCGCGGTGACGGCCAGCTGGAGCCGGGCGTCGAGGTCCAGGTGGGCGGCGAGGATGCCGAAGGCGGAGGCCAGCAGGCCGCCCGCGCTCCACATCCCGTGCAGTCCGGACATGATCGAGCGGCCGAGCCGCTCCTCGATCTCCACGCCCTGGGCGTTCATCGCGACGTCCGCCATCCCGGCCGCGGCGCCGTACACCAGCAGGGCCGCGCACAGCACCGGCAGCGAGGGGGCGAGCGCGGGCAGGGCGAGGGCCAGGCACCAGAGCGAGATCAGCCCGCGCACCGCGGCCCGGCCGCCGTAGCGGTGCACGAAGCGGCCGGCCAGCGGCATGGCGAGGGAGGAGCCGATGGCGGGCATGACCAGGGCCAGGCCGAGCTGGCCGGTGGAGAGGTCGAGGCGGTCCTGGAGCCACGGGATGCGGGTGACGAAGCTGCCGCTGACGGCCCCGTGCACGCAGAAGACCAGGGCGATACTGGCCCGGGCCCGGCGGGGTGCGCTCAGCGGTTCCGGCGGTGGCGGTGGTGGCGCGGTGGTCCCGTTCATGGGGTGTTCCCTCCCGGTCGCGCGGTGTGGGGCGCGACAGTGCCCTGTGACGGTCGATAAACTATCAGGAAGGGACCCTGATAGAAACACTCTGGAAGGATGATCCGCCATGACCATCGCGCGTACGGCCACGCCGAGCACCGCCCGGGCGATCAACGACCGGCTGGCACTCAACCTCCTGCTCGAACAGGGCCCGCTGACCGCGACCGAGCTGCGCGGCCTCACCGGCCTGTCCCGGCCGACCGTCGCGGACCTGCTCGAACGGCTCCAGCGCACCGGCCTGGTGGCCGTCGTCGGCGAGCGCGGGGAACAGCGGCGCGGCCCCAACGCCCGGCTCTACGCGCTGGTCGCCTCCCGGGCCCACCTCGCCGCCTTCGACGTCCGCTCCGGCGGCGTCAGCCTGGTCGTCGCCGACCTGGCCGGGCGCAGCCTGGCCACCGCCGAGGTCCCGGTCGAGGGGGACGGCGGGCCGGACACCGCCGGGGAGATCGTCGCGACCCTGCTGGAGACCGCGCGCGGCGCCGGCGTCGACCGGCTGCACACCGTCGCGGTCGGCGCCCCCGGGCTGGTCGACCCGGCCACCGGGCGGCTGCAGAGCACCGGCAAGCTCCCCGCCTGGCACGCCGAACTCCTCGCCGCGCTGCGGGAGCTGCCCGGTACCGAGGTGATCCTGGAGAACGAGGTCAACCTCGCCGGGCGGGCCGAGTACCGGGTCGGCGCCGCGCGCGACCGCGACACCTTCGTCCTGCTCTGGCTGGGCCACAGCGTCGGCGCCGCCGTGATCCTGGACGGGCGGCTGCGCCGGGGCTTCTCCGGCGGCACCGGCGAGATCTGCTTCCTGCCCGTCCCCGGCACCGTCGGCCTGCCCAGCGCCGACAGCTGCGAGGGCGGCTTCCACGGCCTGGTCGGCAGCGCCGCGATCTGCGCGCTGGCCCGCGCCCACGGGCTGCCCGCCGACCCGGCCGGGGACGCCCCCGCCGCCGAGGCCGCCGTCCGGGCCGCCCTCGTGGCCGGCGAGGCGGGCGGGGGCTTCCTGGACGAGCTGGCCGAGCGGATCGCGATCGGCGCGGCGAGCGTCTGCGTGGTGCTGGACCCCGGCTGCGTGGTGCTCGGCGGCGAGATAGGCCGGGCCGGCGGGCCGGAGCTGGCCGGCCGGGTCGAGCGGCGGCTGGCGCTGCTCTCCCCGCTGAGCACCGAGGTGCGGGCCGGTACGGCGGGCGGCGGCGCGGTGCTCGCCGGGGCGGTGCTCACCGCCGGGGACGCGGCACGGCGCGACCTCTTCGGCGAGCCATAAGGTATGCCGTGGGGCGGCCCTCACATGATCGTCCGTACCGCCGGTACGGCAGGATGGCGCGGGGGCGCCCGCCCCGAGAACCCGAACCACCGTCAGGAGACGCACATGGGCCAGCCCGAGGTGCCGGCCAACCCGTACCGCATCGGCGAGGCCGCGGCGCTGCTCGGCGTCAGCGCCGACACCATGCGGCGCTGGGTGGACGCCGGGCGGGTCGCCGCCGCGCGGGACGAGCACGGGCACCGGATCATCCCGGGGGCCGAACTCGCCGCCTTCGCCCGGGAGTTGGCCCGGCCGGAGAACGCCGAGGCGGAGGGCCGGCCGTCCTCGGCGCGCAACCGCTTCCCGGGGATCGTCACCGACGTGGTGCTGGGCGACGTCGCCGCGCAGGTGGAGATCCAGGCAGGGCCGTTCCGGGTGGTGTCCCTGATCAGCCGGGACTCGGCGGTGGAGCTCAACCTGGTCCCCGGTGCGCCCGCCACGGCGGTCATCAAGTCCACCAATGTGATGATCGAACGCCGCTAGTCGGCCCGGTGGATCCCCGCGGATCCCTCCGCAGCCCCTGTAACCCCCTTCGTACGAGTCCCGGAACGAACCGAGAGGCGCCCGGATGCCACCCCCGCACCTGCCGACCACCCAGAGCGCCGTGCTCGCGATCGAGGCCGTGGCCGCCCGGCACGGCCGCACCGTCCGCGCCCAGCACGACATCGGCCGCGACCGGACCTTCGCCGGGCTGGTCGGCCCGGACGGTCCGGGCGGCTCGGGCGGCTCGCTCGGGGAACTGGACGCCATCCCGCACGAGGCGCTGCTGGAGTTCGACGGCCGCCCCGCCGTCACCGTCCGGCTGTTCACCCACGACGAGGTCGCCGTGACCGTCGAGGGCATCGCCTTCGACGTCGACCGCGACCGCGTCCCCGGCTTCCTGAACGCCGTCTGGTCCGACCTGGTGCACGTCAAGGCGCGCACCTTCCCGCCGTCCACCACGCTGATCGTCACCGTCCCCGGGGAGCCGAGCCACCGCGAGGACATCGGCGTCCACAGCCTCACCCCCTGGCTCGCCGGAAGGATCCGATGAACGCCGCCGCCAAGCCGCTCGCCGCCAGAACGCTCGCCGCCAAGCCGCTGGCCGTCGCCCACCGGGGCGACCCGTACCGGTTCCGCGAGAACACCCTGCCCTCCGTCGAGTCCGCGCTCGCCGCCGGGGCCGACGCCGTCGAGGTGGACGTCCAGCTCACCCGCGACCGGGTGCCCGTCCTGCTGCACGACCGCACCCTGGAGCGGCTCTGGGGCGACGCGCGGTCGATCGACCGGGTCACCGCCGACCAGCTGGAGGAGCTGCGGCAGGGCCCGCTCGCCGTCCCCACCCTGGCCGAGGCGGTCAAGGCGGTGACGGCCGTCGAGGGCCGCCGGCTGCTGATCGACCTGGACGACGCGGGCCCGGCCGCCGCGACCTGGTCGGTCGTCACCGGGCTCGGTGCCGAGGCGGCGGTCGCCTTCTGCGGCCCCACCACCGCCATGCTCGCGGTGCGCGAACTGAGCCCGGACGCCGAGATCGCGCTCACCTGGAAGCAGCCCCGGATGCCCGTGCGCGCCCTGCTGGACGACCTGCGCCCGCGCTACCTCAACCCGCCGTTCGGCCTGGTCACCCCCGAGTTCACGGCCGCCGCGGCGGAGCGGGGGCTCGCCGTCTCTAGCTGGACCGCCGACCTGCGCCGCACCATGCGCCGGCTGCGCGACACCGGGGTCGCCTCCATCACCTCCAACCGGATCGGCGTCCTGCGCTCGGTGCTGGACGGCCGCCGCTGACCGGAGTGGTGCTCGGCCGGAGGGCGCCCGGGTCGCCCGTTCGGGTGCTCCCGGCCGATCCGCCGCGCGGCCCGTCGGAACCTCTGCTGAGCTGGGGCGGTTCGGAATCGTCGACGACCCCCGGCGGAGGTGGCCGTGTCCGTGGAGCGCCCGCCCGACGAGCAGCGGCAGCCGGACGACCGCAGACCGTACCTGATGCTGCCGCCCGGGCTGCGGCAGGCGGCGGCCTGGTCGGTGGCGGTGATCCTGCTGATCGCCGTCGCCTCGCTGGTGGTCTTCGCGCTGGTCGAACTGCGGGCCGCGACCGTGCCGTTCGTCCTGGCGCTGCTCGGGGCCTCGCTGCTCTACCCGGTGGTGCCGTGGCTGGTGGGCCGGGGCGTGAGCCGGAGCCTGGCGGCAGGGCTGACCTGCGTGGTGCTGGTGGTCGCGGTCAGCGGGGTGATCGCGCTGCTGGTCAACTCGCTGGTGCACAGCGCCCCGCAGATCGCCTCCTCGCTCCAGGAGGCCGGGCAGCGGCTGGCCGACTGGCTGGGCCCGCTGGGGGCGAAGATCCGGCACGGCCTGGACAACGCCAAGGGCGAGACCAACTCGCTGGTCTCCACCCTCACCAACGGCGTGCTCTCCGGGCTCGGCCTGCTCACCCAGCTGATCACCGGCGGGGTGCTGGCGCTGGCCCTGGTGTTCTTCTTCCTCCGGGACGGCCACCGCACCGGCGACGCCATCCGCTCCTACCTGCCCGAGCGCAGTGCCACGACGGTGATCGCCTGCGCGGAGCGGGCCTTCGACGCGATGGCCGGGTTCATGCGGGGCACCACCCTGATCGCGCTGATCGACGCGGGCTTCATCACCATCGGCCTGATCGCCCTCGGGGTGCCGGGCGCGCCCGGGCTCGGCGCGCTGGTCTTCATGGGCGCCTACATCCCCTTCGTCGGGGCCTTCCTGTCCGGCACGGTGGCCGTGCTGGTGGCGCTCGCCGACGGCGGCCTGGGTACGGCGCTCTGGGCGCTGGGCGTGGTGCTCGCGGTGCAGATGATCGAGGGCAACGTCCTCCAGCCGGTCATCCAGAGCCGGACGGTGGAGCTGCATCCGGCCACCATCATGGTCGCCGTGGTGGCCGGCTCGGGCATCGCCGGGATCATCGGCGCCCTGCTCGCGGTGCCGGTCTGCGCCGCCGTGATGGGCGTCATCTCGGTGCTGCGGGGGGACCCGGACGCGCGGGAGAAGTCGGTTGCCGGGCCGTGACCCGTTGTGCGAGCATCGCTAATGCGATTTGAGTCGCGATAGTGAGGCGGAGGGGTTGCGTGGAACTGTTCGAGGTGGCCGAGGCGGGGGCCGGGCCGTACGGGGTGGCCGTGGGGCCCGACAGGGGCGTGTGGTTCACCCTGGTGCACACCGGGGAGATCGGGCGGCTGGCCGCGGACGGGACGGTCGAGCGCTTCGGCCTCGGCGCGCCGGAGTGCGGGCCCGCGGTGATCACGGCGGGGCCGGACGGGGCGCTCTGGTTCAGCCGGATGCGGGACCACCGGATCGGACGGATCACGGTGGACGGGACGGCGACGTCCTACGCGCTGCCGACGGAGGAGGCCGGGCCGTACGGGATCGCCGCCGGGCCCGACGGGTCGCTCTGGTTCACCGAGCTGAACGCCGGCCGGATCGGGCGGATCACCGTGGCCGGTGAGGTCACGGAGTTCCCGCTGCCGCTCGCCGGGGCCTTCCCGTCGCTGATCACGGCCGGGCCGGACGGGGCGCTGTGGTGCACGCTCAACCAGGCCGACGCCGTCGCCCGGATCACCGTCGACGGCCGGGTGACCGTCCACGGGCTGCCCACCGGGGGCACCGCGCCGGTCGGCATCACCGCCGGGACGGACGGCGCGCTCTGGTACGTCGGCATCGGCGGCGGGCTGGTCGGGCGGATCACCGTGGACGGCGAGGTGACCGAGTACCCGCTGGCCGACCGCGCGGCCCGCCCGCACGCGATCGCGGCCGGGCCGGACGGCCGGCTCTGGTTCACCGAGTGGGGCGCCGGCCGGATCGGGGTGCTCGGCCCGGACGGGCGGCTCGGCGGCCACCCCCTCCCGGGCGGGGGCGCCGAGCCGCACGGCATCGTCGTCGCCCCGGACGGCGCGGTGTACGCGGCGCTGGAGCGCGGGCAGCTCGCCCGGCTGGACGGCGCGCCCGGTCAGGGCTGACGGCGCAGCAGCTCCTCCAGGTCGGCGAGCAGGCCGAGGGCGGCGGCCCGGTCGGGGGCCGGCTCCGGGGCGGGGGAGCGCTCGGCGATCACCCGCAGGGCGGCGGCGGCCTGACGGGCGAACATGGCCAGCAGGTCCAGCTCGGGCAGGCTGGCGCGGGCCTGCGGGGCCGGGTCCAGCACCTCCAGGACGCCGAGCACCCGGCTGCCGTGGGTGAGCGGGGCGGCCATCAGGGCGGTCGGGACGTACGCGGTGGACTCGGCGAAGTCCCGGTCGAAGGTGCGGTTGGCGCCCAGGTCGTCCACCACCATCGGCTCGCCCGAGGCGGCCACCCAGCCGGCGATCCCCCGGCCGGCCGGGAAGCGGCGCCCCACCAACGACTCCTCGCCCCGGCCGGAGACGGCCTGGAAGACCAGCTCCCCGGCCGCCTCGTCGAGCAGGCACACCGAGCCGGCCTGGGCGCCGAAGATCGCCCGGGCGACGTCCACCACGGACTGGAGCAGCTCGCGGGCCAGCGGGTCGACGGCGGGGTCAGTGCTGAGGGTCATCGGGCGCCTCCGGGGTGGGGGTGGAAGGGACCTGGACGTTGGCCGCGGTGAGGTAGAGCGCGCTCTTCAGCTGGAAGGTGGTCAGCCTCGGCCGCCGGGACAGGATGCGGGCGCAGAGCCCGGCCACGTACGGGGTCGCGAAGCTGTTGCCGGTGGTGCGGATGGTGGCGCCGCCGAGCCAGGGCACCCGGACGTTCTGGCCGGGGGCGAAGAACTCCACCGGCGGCGCCGGGTTGTACAGGTGCAGCTCCGGGTCCTCCTCCTGGTGGCTGCCCACCGAGATGACCGAGGAGAAGCGCCACGGGTAGCTCTCCACCGGGGTGTTGTGGGCGGAGGCGACGATCGCGGTGCGGGCGAAGAAGGCGTCGTCGGCGATCGCGTGCAGCTGCTCCAGGAAGCGGGTCCGGGTGGTGGAGAGGCTGAGGTTGACCACGTCGAAGCCCTGCCCGACGGCCCAGCGCAGCCCGGCGATCAGCATGTCGCCGGTGCCGGTGAAGCGCTCGCCGAGGACCCGGACGCTGTAGAGCTCGCAGTCCGGGGCGGTGCGGCGGATGATGCCCGCGCAGGCGGTGCCGTGCCCGCAGGTGTCGCCGGCGCTGTCGGGGCGGACGGTCAGCTCCCGGGTGACCGGGTCCTTGACCACCGCCCAGGAGCCCTGCACCGGCCCGACCAGCGGGTGGTCGGGCTCGATCCCGGAGTCGACCACGCAGACCCGGACGCCCTTGCCGGTGCCCCCGGCGTCGGATGCCCCGGCGTCGGTGGCGACGGCGTCGGCGAGCACCGGGAGGTCGGCGGGGGTGCGGTCGCGCAGGCTCCAGGTGAGGCCGGCCGGGCCGCTCACCGGGTGCCCCCGAGCCGCTCGGCGCGCCGTACGCCCGGCAGGTGGCCCTTGGCGGCGAACCGGTCCCGCGCGGTGGCGGCGGCCGCCGCGGCCTCGGCGGGGCGGTCGAGCAGCAGCAGGGCGTGCGCCCGGTCGAGCGCGGTCAGCGCCTGGAGCAGCAGCGACTCGGTGGCCTCGGCGGCGGACAGGGCGGCGGCGGTCAGGTCCAGCGCCGGCGCGGCCTCGCCCCGGGCGGCGGCGAGCCGGCCGCGCAGCGCGTCCAGCTCGATCGCGAGCACCGGCGGCAGCGCGGCGACGGCGTCCGCGCCGTCCAGGTGCCGGGCGGCCTGGGCCGGGCGGTCGGTGTCCAGCAGGACCCGGGCGGTGGTCAGGGCGAGGCGCGGCAGCGGGGCGGCGCTGCCCTGGTGGCGGGCGATCTCGGCGGCGTCGGCGAGCAGGTCCAGCGCCTGGCCGCCCTGCCCGAGCGCGGCCGCCGCCTGGGCGGTCAGCGCGGGCAGCGCGATCATCGCCTCGGCCAGCGACAGCTCCCCGGCCAGGCCGTTGGCCTCGGCGAGCAGCAGCTCGGCCTCCTCGGGGCGGTCGCGCAGCGCCAGCAGGACGGCCAGCGGGCCGTTCAGCGCGACCCGGACGGTCCGCCGGCCGGTGCCGTGCTCGGCGAGCAGGGCGCGCAGTCGGAAGGTCGCGTTCGGGACGGGCTCGGGGCCGGCCAGCAGCGAGGCGGCCAGCGCGGCCAGCACGGCGGCCCGGTCCAGCTCGGCGTCGGTGCGGGAGACCTGGCCGAGCGCCCGGTCCAGCAGCTGCTCGGCCTCGGTGTGGCGGCCGGCCAGCAGGTGCTCCTCGGCCAGCCGCAGCCCGGCCCGGGCCTGGCCGAGGTCGTCCCCGGTGTCGGTGAACAGCGGCAGCACGGCCCGGGCCGTCGCGGCGGGCTGGTCCTGGCCGGGCGGCAGGCCGCGGGCGGCCAGCGCGAGCCGGGCGTGCGCGGCGTCCAGCGGGTCGGCGGCCGCGTCCCGCACCTGGGCGAGGACGGGCAGCGCCTCCTCGGCGCGGCCGAGCGCCAGCCGGGCCTCGCCGAGGCGGCGCAGCACCGGGCCGGTGGCGCGCTCGCCCGGGTAGTGCAGCCGCACCGCGCGCTCCAGCAGGTCGGTGGCGGCGGGCAGGTCGGCACGGGCCAGCGCACCGGCCCCGGCGGTGCCGAGGGCGGTGGCCGCGCGGGTGCGCAGCACGTCGGTGCGGGTGTCCAGCAGGCCGAGTTCCAGCCGGTAGCGGTGGGCGCGCTCCAGGTGGCCGCCGACGGCGGCGTCCCCGGTGGAGCGGACGGCCGGCAGGTCGGCGGCGCGCTCGTGGCGCTCGGCGCGGGCCCGCTTGGACATGGACTGGTAGACCGACTCCTGGACCAGGCCGCTGCTGAACCGGTAGCCGGTGCCGGTCGGTTCGACCAGCCGCAGCTCGGCCAGCCGGGCCAGCGCGGCGTGCAGCCGCGGCGGGGTGTCGTCGACCCAGGTGGACGGGCCGGCCGGCAGGCCGTCGATCGGGCCGGTGAAGACGTCGTCCTGCGGGTCGGCGAAGGCGTCCTGGTCGCTGCCGCCGTGGGCGAGTTCGGCGAGTTCGGCGGCGGTGAAGGCGCGGCCGAGGACGGCGGCGAGGTCGAGGGTGGCGCGCTCGTCGCGCTCCAGCCCGTCGATCTGGGCGCTGAGCAACGCCCGTCCGGTGGGCGGCAGTTCGTCCGTCAGTGCGGGGCCCTCGGTCTCGGTGAGGGCGGCCAGCAGCTCCTCCAGGTGCAGCGGGTTGCCCTCGGCGCGCTCCAGCAGCCTGGTGGGCACCGCGTCCTGGTGGGCGCTCAGCTCGGTCAACTGGGCGGCCAGCAGGGCGGATTCGTCCCAGGACAGGCCGCCGACCGGCAGCGTCGGCAGCTCCGGGCGGGCGGCCGGGAGCTCGGGGCGGGTCAGGCAGAGCAGCAGCACGGGGGCCGCGCCGAGTTCGGCGGCCAGCCGCTCGACGGCGTCCAGCAGCACCGGGCCGGCCCACTGGCAGTCGTCCAGGACCAGGACGGCCGGGCGCTCGACGGTGCGGCCGCGCAGGATCGCGGCCAGCAGCTCCAGCGAGCGGCCGGCGTCGATGCCCGGCGCCGTCGCCTCGTCCAGCCGGGCCAGCGCCTCGGCGGGGGCGGCGCCCTCGGGCTCGTCCAGCAGGGTCCGGACCGCCTCGGCGAGCGGCGCCAGCACGCCCTGCCCGCCGAAGCTGCGGCAGCGGGCGGTGCCGCAGCGCGCGGTGCGCCGGCCCACCCGCTCGCGCCAGTCCCGCACCAGCCGGGTCTTGCCGATGCCCGCCTCGCCGGCCACCAGCAGCAGCTCGGCCCCCTGGCCGCCCGCCACCCGGGCCAACGCGGCGTCCAGCAGGGCCAGTTCGCGCTCCCGGCCGACCAGCGGGACGTCGAAGCGGCGCAGCAGCTCCGGGTCGTCCTCGTCCAGGCCGACCAGGCGGTAGGCGGTGACCGGCTCGGCCTTGCCCTTGAGGTGCAGCGGGCCGACCTCGTCCACCTGGGCGGCCGGGCCGGCCGCGCGCAGCGTCTGCGGGCCGATCAGCACCTGGCCGGGGGCGGCCCGGGTCTGCAGCCGGGCGGCGATGTTCACGGTCTCGCCGGAGATCAGCGCCTGGCGCGCCGAGGCGTCCGAACCCGCCACCACCTGGCCGGTGTTGACACCGATCCGGACGTCCAGCCGGACGCCGAGGGTGGCGTCCAGCTCGGTGTTGAGGTCCTCCACGTCCTCCAGCATGGCGAGCGCGGCGGCCAGCGCCCGGTGGGCGTCGTCCTCGCGGATCACCGGGACGCCGAAGACGGCCATCACGGCGTCCCCGATGAACTTCTCCAGGGTGCCGCCGTGCGCCTCGATCCGGTGGTGCATCCGCTCGAAGTAGCGCAGGACCACCTCGCGCAGGGTCTCCGGGTCGAGCGCGCCGGACAGGGCGGTGGAGTCGACCAGGTCGCAGAAGACCACCGTGACCAGCTTGCGCTCCTCGGCGGCCAGGTCGAGGGCGGCGGCCCGGGGGGTGCCGCAGGAGGGGCAGAACTGGTCGTTGGTGCCGACGAGTTGGGCGCAGAGTGGGCAGGGCATGGTGGCCGTCCTTCGGTCGTCCTTCGCGGTGCGGGGCGTGCGCGGCGAAGCGGAACGGGTGTGCGCGGCGGGGCGGTTGGCGCGGCCCGGTGGTGCGGGCTGGGCGGTGGTGCGGGGGCGCGAGCGTTCCGGGCCAGGGTCGCGGGCGCGGCTTCGGGCCCGGTTCGGGAACGCCTGGTAGGCGGTATGGCCGCAGGTGGGACGGGGTGCGGGCGCCTACCGGGCGGGCCCGCCCGGGGCCCGGCGGGCCGGCGCGGCCGCTCCGACCTGCGGCCATACCGGTTTCCAGCCGGCCCCGAAGCCGGGCGCAGGCGGCTCGGGCCACGGTGGTCGGCAACGGCGGGCAGCCGCCCGCCGGAGCCGTAACCACCCCCGTGCGGAAGGGAGTTCGACCATGGCCGAGAACATGGAGCAGCAGAACGTCGGCGAGAGCGGCGAGGAGACCCCGGAGGTCGAGGCGCACGTCGCCAACATCCTGGACCTCCAGGCGATGAAGGTCCTGAGCGAGTCCTCGGACGGCCTCTGCTTCAGCCTGATCAGCTACGTCCACGGCGCCGAGACCACGGTCTGACCGGAGTCCGGACACCGGGCCGTGCGCGGGGGCGGACGCACCGCCGCCCCCGGCCGCCGACACCCGGTCGCCGGCCGCCGGTTCCCGGTCGCTGGTTCACCGGTCACCGGCCACCGGCATTCGGTCACCGCAAGGCTTCCGGGGCGGTCCCGCCGAGACGGGGCCGCCCCGGCCCGATCCGCACCCCCGGGTGCCCCCCCGCCGACCACGGAGGACGGCCATGGACCCCACCCCGCTCTCCCGCAACCGGGACTTCCGGCTGCTCTGGGCCGGCGGCCTGCTGGCCTCCCTCGGCTCCCAACTCGCCTCGATCGCCCTGCCGTTGCTGGTCCTGCGGGAGACCGGGTCGGCGGCCCGGGCGGGCGCCATCGGCACCGTCTCGGTCGGCGCGCTGCTGATCACCACGCTGCCCGGCGGGGTGCTCGCCGACCGGATCGAGCGGCGCCGGCTGATGCGGATCTGCGACGTCCTCAGCCTGCTCGCGGTCGCCGCCCTGGTCGTCGCGGTGCTGCGCGGGCACACCCCGCTGCCGCTGGTCCTGCTGGTCGCCGCCGCCGGGGCGCTGATCTCCAGCGTCTACGGGCCGGCCGCCGGCGCCCTGCTGCGCGCGGTGGTGCCCACCGGGCAGGCCCGCGAGGCCTCCTCCCGGATGCAGGCGCGCGGCGCCGCCGCCCGGCTGGCCGGACCGCTCGGCGGCGGGGCGCTGTTCGCCTGGCACCCGGTGCTGCCGTTCCTCGCCGAGGGCGTCGGCCTGCTGCTGTCCACCGTCTGCGTGGCGCTGATCCGGACCCGCGCGAAGCCCGCCACGACGGGCGGACCGGCGTTCAGCCGGGCCGAACTGACCGCCGGACTGGCCTTCGTCTGGCACCGGCCCTACCTGCGCACCCTGCTGCTGGTCTTCGGCCTCGGGATGAACTTCGCGTTCAGCGCGCTGATGTTCACCACCCTGGCCGTCGCCTCCGACGGCGGCCGCTCCGGCCTCGGCGGCGGCACCGTCGTCTCCTGCACCGCGGCCGGTGCCCTGGCCGGGGCGCTGCTCGCCCCGAGGCTCGCCGCCCGGGCCCGCGACGGCAGCCTGGTCGCGCTCGCCTGCTGGGCCTGCGCGCTCACCGCCGGGGTGCTGGTGCTGACCAGGGCCCCGCTGGTGATCGGACTGCTCTGCGCCGTCTGCATGTGCCTGTCCACCGTCGCCAGCATCGGCTTCGTCTCCGGCATGCTGACCGCCGCGCCGCCCGACCGGATCGGCCGGGTGCAGAGCGCGGCCGGCTTCCTGTCCACCCTGGTCCAGCCGTTCGGCCCGCTGGTCGGCGGCGTCCTGCTCGCCTCGCTCGGCGGCACCCGGACCTTCGCCCTGCTGGCCCTCGCCATCGCGCTCTGCGCGGCCGTGGTCACCTGGGCGCCGCCGGTGCGGCGCGGACCGGTGCTCAGCCCCGCCGTCTGACGCACCGACCGCTGCCGCGCCGCCCGCCGACGCACCGCCCGCTCCCGGACGACCCCGGAAGACTTCGGAACAGGAGGCCCACGATGGCCGACGTCCACGAGACCCAGCTCTACTGCCTCGCCGACCCGACGTACTACGACACCCCCGGACGGCTGCGGGACGGGGACAGCCGCTACCCGCTGGGCCTCGGCGAGCCGCCCGAGGGCTGGCGGCGGGAGCAGCGCGGGCTGTGGACGGTGCTGCGGCCCGACGGCGGCCACCTGCCCGAGCAGGGCTGGAAGCTGCACGTGTCGGCGGCGCAGGACGGCGCCGAGCGGACGCTGGCCGTCGTCGCGGGGATCTGCACCGCCCGCCAGGTGGCGTTCAAGTTCCTGCGCAGCCCGGCGGCGCTGCGGGTGGCCAACGGCAAGTACGCGGGGCGCGGCGGCAGCGGCAAGTTCGTCACCGTCTACCCGGCCACGGACGGTGAGTTCCTCTCCCTGGCGGAGGAGTTGGCCGAGGCGCTGGCGGGCTTCCCCGGGCCGTACGTGCTCACCGACCTGCGGATCGGCGACGCCCCGGTGTACGCCCGCTACGGGGCCTTCGTCGAGCTGTGGTGCCGGGACGCGGAGGGCAGGACCGTCCCGGCCCTGCGGGACCCCGCCGGCGCACTGGTGCCGGACCCGCGCGAGCCGGCCTTCCGGCTGCCTGCCTGGGTCGAGCCGCCGGCGGCGCTGCGCCCGCACCTGGCCGCCCGGGAGGCGGCCGGCGGGGAGCTGCCGTACCGGATCGTCGACGTGCTCCAGGTCTCCAACGCGGGCGGGATCTACCTGGCGGAGAAGCACGGCACGGGCGAGCGGGTGGTGCTGCGCGAGGCCCGCCCGTACGCCGGGCTGGACGGCACCGGGGCGGACGCCCTGACCCGGCTGCGGCGCGAGCGGTGGGCGCTGGAGCGGCTGGCCGGGCTGGCGTGCGTGCCCCGGCTGCACGAGGTGCGCACGGTGTGGGAGCACACCTTCCTGGTGCAGGAGCACATCGAGGGCGTCCAGCTGTTCGCCGAGGCGATCCGGCGCTACCCGCTGGTGCACCAGAACTGCACCGCCGAGCAGCGCGCCGCGTACGCGCGGTGGGTGGGCGGGGTGGTGGACGGGCTGGCGGAGGCGCTCGACGCCCTGCACGCGCGGGGCGTGCGGTTCGGGGACCTCCACCCGGCCAACGTGGTGCTCCGGCCGGACGGGTCGGTGGTGCTGGTGGACTTCGAGTACGCGGCCGAGCTGGACGACCGGCGGGTGCCGACGGCCGGCGCCGCCGGGCAGCACGTCCCGCCCGGGCTGGGCGGCGCCGAGGCCGACCGCTACCTGCTGTGGGCCACCTGGCTGATGCTGCTGATGCCGGTGATGGAGCTCGCCGACTGCGACCCGGGCAAGCTCCCGGCGCTGGAACGGCGGGCGCGGGAGTGGTTCGGACTGGGGCCGGAGGAGGGGCCGGTGCGGCCCGCGGCGGTGGCGCGGGTGGAGTCGGCGAGCGAGCGGCGCGGCCGGGAGCTGCTGGCCGGGCCCTCGCTCGACCCGGTGTGCCGGGAACTGGTCGCGGGCATCCACGCGGGCGCCACCCCGGACCGCCCGGACCGGCTCTTCCCCGGGGACGTGGCCGGCTTCGCCGACGGCGGGACGGGCGTGTCGCACGGCGCGGCCGGGGTGCTGTACGCGTTGCACCGCGCCGGGGCCGACTGGCCGCAGGAGTACGCGGACTGGCTGGTCGCGGCGGTGCGCCGGCGGGCCGACCGCCCGGCCGCCGGCGGGCTGTACGACGGCCCGCTCGGCATCGCGCTGGCGCTGGCCCGGATCGGCCGGACGGAGGCGGCCGAGGAGCTGGCCGGGCGCGCCCGTACCGCCCTCCCGGCGCGCGCGGCGGGCCTGTTCGGCGGCCGGGCCGGCGCGGCGCTGGCCCGGCTGCGGCTGGCGGACGCGCTGGACAGCCCCCGGGAGCTGGCCCACGCGCTGGACGACGCACGGGAGTTGGCCGCGGTGCTGGGCGGCGATCCGGTGCCCGGGCTGGACGAGCCCGCGGCCGCCGGGCTGCTGTACGGGCTGGCGGGCGTCGCGCTGCTCCAGCTGCGGCTGTACCGGCGGACCGGGGAGCGGTGGCTGCTGGACTCCGGGCGGGTGGCGCTGGAGCGGGCGGTGGCGCGGTGCGTCCGGGTGCCCGACGGGTCCGCGCAGGTGCTGGAGTCCGGGCGCAGGCTGGCCTACCTGGACCGGGGCAGCAGCGGGATCGCGCTGGTGCTGCGCGAGTACCTGGAGCACGGCGAACTGCCGGGCGGGGAGGCCTTCCTGGCCGACGTGCGGAAGGTCTGCGCGCCCGGGTTCATCCGGGAGCCGGGGCTGTTCCGGGGCCGGGTCGGGCTGACGCTGGCGCTGGACCGGCTGGGCGGGGCGCCGGCCCGGGAGGCGGTGCTCGGCCAGGTGGGCAGGCTCCAGTGGCACCTGGTGGCCCGGCCGGAGGGGCTGCTGGTGCCGGGGATGCGGCTGCGGCGCTTCTCGGCGGACCTGCACACGGGGGCGGCCGGGGTGCTGCTGGCGCTGTCCGGGCTGACGGAGGGGCGCGGGGCGGAGCGGGCGGACGTGCTGGACCTGCTGACCCTGGGGTGAGCGGCTCCTGGGGCTGTCACACGGGTTCCGGGGACCGCGCGGGCGCCGCGACGGCGGTCTGCGGTGCCCCGACGGTCTCCGGTGCCCCGACGGTCTCCGGTGCCCCGACGGCGGTCCGCACCGCCCGCTCCCGGGCGTGCAGATGGGTGAGCCGGGGCAGGGCGTACAGCGCGGCGTGGGCGGTGACCTCGCCGGTGGGGGAGGTGACCGCCCCGGTGTCGGTGAGCGCCTCCAGGGTCCGCAGGGCGAGCCGCTCGGGCCGGCCGAGGGCGGCGGCGGCCTCCGGGAGGGTGAAGAGCAGGGCGAGCGGCAGGGCGGCGAGCCGGGCCAGGGCGAGCCGGCCCTGGTCGGTGAGGTCGCGCCAGCCGGAGTCCAGCCGGGCCCGGACGGTGACGTCCCCGGCGACCAGTTCGTCCAGGGCGCCCGCCGGGTCCTCCAGCCGGGCCGCGTACTCGGCCAGCGGGAGGTGGCGCAGCACGGCCAGCCGGGTGCCCGCGACCCGTACGGCGAGCGGCAGCAGCCCGCAGGCGGCCGCGATCCGGGCGGCGGCGGCGCGGTCGGCGCCGGTCCGGCCGGTGCCGACGATGCGGCCGAGCAGGTCCAGGGCCTCGGCGGGGGCGAGCGGCGGGACGGCGATGCGGCGCACCGAGGCGAGGCCGGCCAGCTGGCCGCGGGAGGTGACCAGGACGGCGCTCGGGCCGAAGCCCGGCAGCAGCTCGCGGACCACGGCCTCGCCGGGGGCGTCGTCCAGGACCAGCAGCAGGCGACGGCCGGCGAGCGAGGCGCGCCAGAGCGCGGCGGCCCGGGCGGTGTCGGCCGGGGCGGTGTCGGGCTGGGTCGGGTCGGCGGGGCCGGGGCCGGTCCGGTCGGCCCCGGTCGGTGCGGCGCCCGGGCGGCTGGTGAGGGCGGCGAGTTCGGCGAGCACCTCGGGCAGCGGGCGGGCGGCGCCGTCCTCGGTGCGCAGCCGGACCAGTACCCGGCCGTCCGGGAAGCGGTCGGCGAGCAGGTGGCCGGCGTGTACGGCGAGCGCGGTCTTGCCGCTGCCGGCCGGGCCGGTGAGCACCGCGACGCGTCCGCCGCCGGAGCCCAACTCGTCGACGAGCTGGCGTAGTTCGTCGGTTCTTCCGGTGAAGTCGGCGGTGTCGGCGGGCAGCAGGGAGCCGCCCGGGCCGGTGCCGCGGTCCGGGCGGGCGGCGGTGGGCAGGGAGCGGCCGCGGGCCAGCAGTTCGCGGTAGCGGGCGGTCAGCGCGGGGCTCGGCTCCAGGCCCAACTCCCGGGCGAGCAGCTGGCGGTGGGTGTCGTAGACGGCGAGCGCCTCGGCCTGCCGGCCGGAGAGGTGGAGGGCGTTCATCCGGGCGGCCTGGAGGCGCTCGCGCAGCGGGTGGCGCTCGGCGAGTTCGGCCAGGTCCTCGGCGACGGCGCCGGCGTTGCCGAGCTCCAACTCGGTCTCCGCCCAGTCCTCGTGGACACCCAGGCAGCGGGCCTCCAGCCGGTCGGCCTCCGCCGCGACGGCGGGGGAGCGGCGCAGGTCGGCGAGCGGCGGGCCCTGCCAGAGGTCGAGGGCCTGGCGCAGCAGCCGGGCGGCGGGGGCGAGCGCCCCGCCGTCGGCGGCGGCCCGGCCGGCCCGGGCGAGGGCCCGGAACCGGAGCAGGTCCAGCTCGGGCTCGGCGACCCGCAGCAGGTAGCCGGCCGCCGAGTGCGACAGCCGGTCGGGCCCCTCCTCGCGGCCGAGCAGGGTGCGCAGGGTGCAGATGTAGACCTGGAGGTTCTTCCGGGCGGTGCGCGGCGGCTCCTCGGGCCAGACCGCGTCGGTGAGCAGGTCGACCGGGACGGCGGTGTTGGCGCGGCTCAGCAGGACGGCCAGGACCAGCCGCTGCTTCAGCGGGCCGAGGGCCAGCGGGCGGCCGCCGGCCTCGCCGGTGAGCGGGCCGAGGACGGCGAAGCGCAGCCGGGTGGGGGTGGCGGGCTGGGCCAGGGGCATCGGCGTACCTCCGGGGCGTGGGCGGCGGTAGTGCGGCGGTGTAGCAGGTGGCAGGGGCCGTGCGGTGGTGGGCGCAGGCTACTTGACGGCCGATCGGCGCTGAAGACCACGGAATCGACCGGCTTCGGTCACATCGGCCGCACAACCGGGGTGCCGGGAGGTGGGATCGACGGGGGGTTTCGTACGGCTGTGCGGACGGCGTTCCGGCAGGTCGGGCGCGGTGGCGGGGGCCGGCCGGACCGGGCGGACGGAGGGCGCGCGGGGCGCCGCCGGACGGGTGCGCGGGGCGGTGGGGAGGGGCGCGTTCCGGCGGTTCTCGACCCGGGCTCAGCGCCGCGGCGAGCGCGGCCCGAGCGGGCGGCGCGGTCGCGGGCGGCGGCCCGACGGCCGGTCAGGAGGCGGCGTACGCGCGGACGGCAGGCGGTGGCCGAGCGGACAGGAGGTCCCGGTCGCGCGGTCGGGAGGTCCCGGTCGGAGGCCGGGAACTCGGGCCCAGCGGCCCCGGACGGGCGGGCCGAAGGGCCCTGGGGCGCGGAGGCGGCCTGTTCGGATCATGGAGCGCCACCCATTCGCACGACGTTCCGAAGGAGTGCGTCCTTGAGCGCCACCCAGGCACAGGGCGACCCCACCTCACCGCCGACGACCCTCCCCGCAGGGGCGGTCAGGGCCAGGAGGCCCGGTTCGGCCCTGGTCAGACTGCTGACCACCACCGACCACAAGACGATCGGCACCATGTACCTGGTGTCCTCGTTCGCGTTCTTCCTGATCGGCGGCATCCTCGCCCTGGTCATGCGCGCCGAACTCGCCCGGCCCGGAACGCAGATCCTCTCCAACGAGCAGTTCAACCAGGCGTTCACCATGCACGGCTCGGTGATGCTGCTGCTGTTCGCGATGCCGCTGTTCACCGGCTTCGCCAACTGGATCATGCCGCTCCAGCTCGGCGCGCCGGACGTCGCCTTCCCGCGGCTGAACATGCTGTCCTACTGGCTGTTCATGTTCGGCTCGCTGATCGCCGCGGCCGGCTTCGCGACCCCGCAGGGCGCCGCCGACTTCGGCTGGTTCCTCTACGCGCCGCTGTCCGACGCGATCCACTCGCCCGGCGTCGGCGCCGACATGTGGATCATGGGCGTGACGCTGTCCGGCTTCGGCAGCATCTTCGGCGCCGTCAACTTCATCACCACCATCATCTGCATGCGCGCGCCCGGCATGACCATGTTCCGGATGTCCATCTTCTGCTGGAACGTGCTGCTGACCTCGGTGCTGGTGCTGCTGGTCTTCCCGGTGCTGGCCGCCGCGCTGCTGGCGCTGGAGTGCGACCGCAAGTTCGGCTCGCACGTCTTCGACCCGGCCAACGGCGGGGCGATGCTCTGGCAACACCTGTTCTGGTTCTTCGGCCATCCCGAGGTGTACATCCTGGCGCTGCCGTTCTTCGGCATCGTCTCGGAGGTCATCCCGGTCTTCAGCCGCAAGCCGATGTTCGGCTACTCCGGCCTGATCGCGGCCACCATCGCGATCGCCGGCCTGTCGGTGACGGTGTGGGCGCACCATATGTACGTCACCGGGCAGGTCCTGCTGCCGTTCTTCTCCTTCATGACCTTCCTGATCGCGGTCCCGACCGGGGTGAAGTTCTTCAACTGGGTCGGCACCATGTGGAGGGGCTCACTGAGCTTCGAGACCCCGATGCTCTGGACGGTCGGCTTCCTGGTCACCTTCCTCTTCGGCGGCCTGACCGGCGTGCTGCTCGCGGCCCCGCCGATCGACTTCCACGTCTCCGACTCGTACTTCGTGGTCGCGCACTTCCACTACACGCTGTTCGGCACCGTGGTCTACGCGATGTTCGCCGGCTTCCACTTCTGGTGGCCGAAGATGACCGGCAAGAAGCTCGACGAGCGGCTCGGCCGGATCACCTTCTGGACCCTGACCGTCGGCTTCCACGCGACCTTCCTGGTCCAGCACTGGCTGGGCGCCCAGGGCATGCCGCGCCGCTACGCCGACTACCTGGCCTCGGACGGCTTCACCACCCTGAACACCGTCTCCACCATCGGCTCGTTCCTGCTCGGCCTGTCGATCCTGCCGTTCCTCTACAACGTCTGGAAGACCGCCAAGTACGGCGAGAAGGTCACCGAGGACGACCCGTGGGGCTGGGGCCGCTCGCTGGAATGGGCGACCTCCTGCCCGCCGCCGCGGCACAACTTCGTCAAGCTGCCGCGGATCCGCTCCGAATCCCCGGCCTTCGACCTCCACCACCCGGACATCGCGGCCCGGGACGTCCTGGAGCACAGCGGCAAGCCCGCCACGCACCTGGGCGACGTGGAGCCGGCGAAGTACGACCGGCCGCTGAGCCGGGCCGACCGGGCGCGGGTGGCGTCCGCCTCCACCGACTCGCCCTCCTCGGACGGCTGAGTCCGCTCCCCCCGAACGCCGTCCCCGCCCGCGTCGCTGCCCCCGGGCGGGCGGGGACGGCCCCGTCCGCTCCGCTCCTCACCCTCCTCACCAACCCCTTCGTGACCAGGAAGGCCGGGTCGTGAACCACACCGTTCTCGCCATCGGCACCGCCGCCCTCACCGCGAGCGGCTGTGTCTGGTACCTGCCCGCCATCGCCGACCTCCAGGCCGGCGCCGACCGGCCCCGCTCCACCCGTACGGCCGCCGCGGCCTGCGTGCTCTGGTGGGCCGGGCTCGCGCTCGCGGGCGGGCTGCTGCTCGTCCTGTCGGACTGGCGGCCCGCCGCCCAGATCGCGCTCGCCGGACTGGTGGGCGGCGCGGCGCTGCGGGTGCGGGCCCTGGTGGACCGCCGCCGGGAGGTACGGGAGACGGCGGTCCGCTGGGCCGCCCTGGACGCGGGGCCCGCCCCGCGCTCCAACCGGCCGCCGGCGCTGGCCCTGGCGGGCTGGCTGGTGGTCGGTGCGGCCGTCGCCCTGCTCGGAGCGGCGGCCATCCTGCTGTCCGGCGGCGGCGAGGTCGTGCCCCGGGTGGTGCTCGCGGCGGTCAGCGGCGCGGGCGTCGCGCTCGCCTTCCTGCTGATGGGGCTGGGGAACGTCCGGCGGCAGGGGCGCTGAGGGCGCCCGGACCGGCCCGGTCGGGGGCGGGGCCCGTACGGGTCCTGCGGCCCGGTCCGAATGGGGCCGTTGGGCCCTGGGCCCGCGGCCGGTCGCGGGGGGATGATGCCCTGGGCCCCGCTGGGAGTGTGCGGGGGTGACGAAGGTGGAGCCGCGTGATGGCGACCAAGACGGAGGGTGCCGAGGCCTCGGCACCGGTCCGGGTGTTCCTGCTGGACGACCACGAGGTGGTGCGCCGCGGGGTGCACGACCTGCTGGACGGCGAGCCGGACCTGGAGGTGGTCGGCGAGGCGGCGACGGCCGAGCAGGCGCTCGTCCGGGTGCCGGCCCTGCGGCCCGACGTGGCCGTGCTGGACGTCCGGCTGGGCGACGGCGACGGCGTCTCGGTCTGCCGTGAGCTGCGCTCGCGGATGCCCGGGCTGGCCTGCCTGATGCTGACCTCCTTCGACGACGAGGAGGCACTGCTGGACGCCGTGATGGCGGGCGCCGCCGGGTACGTGCTCAAGCAGATCAGCGGGACCGACCTGGTCGCCGCCGTCCGCACCGTCGCCTCCGGGCGCTCGATGCTCGACCCCGGCGCCGCGACCCGCCTGCTGAACCGCCTGCGCAGCGACGCCGAGCCCGCCCAGCCGGTCACCACCGGACCGGGCCTGACCGTACG
Organism: Kitasatospora sp. NPDC056800; assembly: GCF_042789775.1. Taxonomy (NCBI): domain Bacteria; kingdom Bacillati; phylum Actinomycetota; class Actinomycetes; order Kitasatosporales; family Streptomycetaceae; genus Kitasatospora; species Kitasatospora sp. NPDC056800. The sequence goes on from NZ_JBHUAL010000030.1 coordinate 47,731, forward strand.
TGAGCAGGAGGTCCTCGAACTCATCGGCGAGGGCCTGACCAACCGGCAGATCGGCGAGCGGCTCTATCTCGCTGAGAAGACCGTCAAGAACCACGTCTCGCGGCTGCTCGCCAAGCTCGGCGTCGAGCGCCGGGTGCAGGCCGCCCTGATCGCCACCGAGCTGCGCCAGGCCTCCGCCGCTCCGCAGCCCTCCGTGCTGCGCTCCGGACGATATTGATCCCGGGCCCCGCCCGGCGGGTCCTCCGGGTCCTGTCGGGCAGGGCCGTGGGCCGTGGGGCCCGGGGCCGACGGCCCGCCGGGCGGGGCCCTCGCCGGGCCCCGCCGGGACCATCGGCCCTCGCGGCCCGGCCCGGGCCCGGGCGAGCATCGCTCGCATGAACCGCGACCACGTCCCGTCTCCCCGGCCCGTTCCGTCCCCCCGGCCCGTCCCGTCTCCCCGGCCCGTCCCGCACGATCGCCCCGTCCCGGCCGACCGTCCCGACCTTCCGGAACTGCGCGAACTCGACCGGAAGCGGTCGCTGGAGCTGCTGGCCCGGGCCGACGTCGGCCGGGTGGTCTACACCGTGGACGCCCTCCCGGCCGTCCTGCCGGTGCCGTTCCGGCTGGCCCCCGGCGGCGTGCTGCTCTCGGCCCCGGCCGGCTCCGAACTGGCCCGGGCGGTGGACGGCGCCGTGATCGCCTTCGAGGCCGACGAGGTGGACGGCCGGGACGGCTCCGGCTGGTTCGTCACCGTCCTCGGCCGCGCCCAGGTCCGCCCAGCCACCAGGGCGGCCGACCCGGGCGGCACGGTCCGCATCCGTATCCGCCCGGAACTCGTCATCGGCCGCCGCCTGGCCTGAAAGGGCCTACGGGCCCAGCAACGCCCCGGCGGTGCGCAGGAGTTCGGCGTCCGCCGCCGCGTCCGCGGTGCCGGCCAGACCGGAGCGGAAGAGCGAGGCGCCCTCGATCAGCATCACGAACACCCGGGCGCGAGACCGCCGTTCCTCCTCCGTCAGGGCCGGGCGGCGTTCGGCGAGGAAGCAGGCGACCAGCTCCTGGTAGCGGTCGTAGAAGGCCCGGACGGCGGCGGCCACCGAGGGGTCGCGGGCGGCCAGCGCCCACAGTTCGGCGAACAGGCGGACCAGGCGCATGTCCTGCTGCTCGGCGAGCAGTTCGCGGAGCAGGGCGTCCTCGTCGCGGCCCGGGTCGAGCAGCGGCGCGAGCCGTTCCACCGAGCGGGCGAGGACGCGCTCCAGCACGGCGGCCACCAGCTCGGCGTGGGTCGGGAAGTAGTGCTGGAGGTGCCCGAGGCGGACGCCCGCGGCGGCGGCCACCGCCCGCATGGACAGCTCGCCGCTGCCCGTGGTGACCAGCAACTCCTCCGCCGTGTCCAGCAGTTGCTCCCGCTTCTGGGCACCCTTGCCGCTCAGGCCCCGGACGCTGCTCATGCCGCCGCCTCCCCGCCGCGCGCTCCGTCCGCCGCGGTGACCGTGACGGTGACGCCGAGGGCCGCCAGGTCCTCCAGCACCCGCCCGGGGCGCGGGGTCTGCTCCGGGAAGGCCACCCCGGCGGGCGGCGGGGCGCCGTCTGTGCCGAGCGCCCGGCGCAGCGCCAGCAGGGCGCCGACGGCGGTGAGTCTGGCCTGGCCGGCCCGGTCCTCGACGGTGGCGGTGAGGGTGCGTCCGCCGGAGGTGACGTCGGTGCGCAGCAGGGCGGTGCCGCCCTCGCCGGGGGAGTAGAGCAGGGCGCGGCGGGCCGGCTCCCACCGGTCGCCGCGGCCCCAGCGGAAGAAGCCGGCGTGCCGGGCCGCGAGCAGGGCGGTGGTGGAGGAGCGCGAGCTGAAGCCGATCCGGGTGGCGGCGGTGGTGGTGCCCAGGGTGAGCGGGAGGGTGAACTGCTCGGGGGTGTCGATCCCGGCGACCAGCGTCGGGGCGTCGCCGATCCGGACGGTCCGCGGGCGGCTGAGCGGGACGACGGAGCGGCGCCGGCCGTCCTGCACCACCTCGTAGTCGAGCCCCAGGCGGTCCATGAACTCGACCGAGTCGGCGCCGGCCCGGTCCGCGAGGTCCCAGCGGATGGCGGTCTCGATCCGCTCGGCCCCGCCCAGCCGGTCCGCCAGGGCGGCGGCGACCAGGCTGGTCACCCCGCCCATCCAGGCCGAGGAGAGCAGCACCGGGGCGGTCGGGCGCAGCAGGGCGGCGAGCGTGGCGGCCCGCTGGAGCCGGGCGGTCCAGCGGGTGACGTCCACGTACGGGACGCCCGCGCGGACGGCGGCCCGCAGCACCCGGTCGTCCGGGTCGTTGACCACCCCGACCACCGCCCGTACGGCGGCGGTGAACGGCTCGGGGTCGGCGAGGTCCCAGCGGCGGGCGGTGGCGTCGTCCAGTTCGGCGGCGAGGGCGCCGCCGCGCTGCTCGGAGCGGCCGGTGAGCAGCAGCGGCCAGGAGGGGGAGGCGAGCCGGGCGAGTTCGGTGCCGACGGTGCCGTAGCCGCCGACCAGCAGGACGGGGCCGTCGGGGTTGTGACGGAGGCGGTCGGAGGGGAAGGTGGGGTGCACGGGGATGCCGCCGGAAACGGGTTCGGTGCTCATGGAGACAAATATAGGTCACACGACCTAAAATTGTCGTCATGACTGAATCCACTGTTACCGGTTCCACCGATGACCTGTGCTTCTTCGACAGCGGCCACGGCCGCCTCGCCTACCTCGACGCCGGTACGGGCGAGCCGCTGGTGCTGCTGCACGGCGGCCTGCTGGACCACCGGAGCTGGGCGGACCAGCTCCCCGCCCTGCTGCCCGCGTTCCGGGTGATCGCGTTGGACACCCGCGGCCACGGCGCCTCCGACAACGCGAGCCGGCCGTTCCGGCCCGCCGACGACCTGGCGGCCCTGCTGCGCCACCTCGGCCTCGGCCCGCTGACGGTGATCGGGCTGTCCATGGGCGGGACGATCGCCCTCGACCTGGCGCTCGAACACCCGGAGCTGGTCCGCGCGTTGGTGATCAGCGGCAACGGCACCAGCGAGTCCGAGTTCACCGACCCGTGGCTCGGCGAACTCGCCGCCGACCAGACCGCGGCCCTCGCCGAGGGCGACGGCGAGGGCTGGATCGACTCCTTCACCCGGCTCGCCTCCGGGCCGCACCGCCGCCTGGACGAGGTCGACCCGGAGGTGGTGCGCCGGCTCAAGGAGATGACCCGGAACACCATTTCCAAGCACACCCCCGACGACCCCCAGTACCTGGTGCCGGTCACCGACACCTGGAAGCGGCTGACCGGGATCACCGTCCCGCTGCTGGCGATCAACGGCGGCATCGACTCGGCGGACCACGTCAACCTGGCCGAACGGGTCGTCCGCACCGTCGTCGACGGCCGCGCGGTGACCGTCGAGGGCACCGGGCACTACCCGAACATGGAGCGGCCGGCGGAGTTCAACGCCCACCTGCTCGCCTTCCTGGGCGCCCTGCGGGGCTGACCGCCCCGCGGGGAGCAGGCCTCAGGACCCGACCGGGGCCTCCCACGCCAGCCGGGTGCCGCCGCCCTCGGCCGGGTCGACGGTGAACGAGCCGCCGACCCGGTCGGCGCGCTCGGCCAGGTTGCGCAGCCCGCTGCGCCGCCCGCCCTCGGGCACGCCGACGCCGTCGTCCGTCACGGTCAGCGCCACCCGCCCGGCCAGCGCGCGCAGCGTCACCTCGACCCGGGACGCCCCGGCGTGCCGGGCGGCGTTGCTGAGCGCCTCGGCGAGGACCGCGACCACGTGCCCGGCCAGCTCCTGCGGCACGTCGGTGTCCAGCAGGCCCTCCATGCTCAGCCGGGGCGCGAAGCCGAGCGGCCCCTGGGCCTCGGTGACCACCCGGGTGGCCCGGGCGCGCAGGCCGCGGTCCGGCTCGCTGTGGGCGCGCAGGCCGAAGATGGTCGAGCGGATGATCTTGATGGTCTCGTCCAGGTCGGCCACCGCCCGGGCCACCCGGTCCGCCGCGGCCTGGCTCTCGATCAGCCGGCCCGCGCTCTGCAGCGTCATCCCGGTCGCGAACAGCCGCTGGATCGCCAGGTCGTGCAGGTCCCGGGCGATCCGGTCACGGTCCTCCAGCAGGTTCAACTGCTCGGCGTCGCGCCGCCGTTCGGCCAGCTCCAGGGCCAGCGCGGCCTGGTCGGCGAAGCCCAGCAGCGGGCCCGTCTCCTCCGGCCCGAAGGCCGGCTGCCCCTGCGCCCGGGCCAGCAGCAGCACGCCCCGCCCGTACCCGGCACCGGTGCCCAGCGGCACCGCCACCGCCGCGCCCAGCCCGTCGAAACGGCCCGCCGGACCGGCCGGGAAACGGGTGTCGGAGGCCAGCTCGTCACTGGTGGCCGGCGAACCGGAGGCGTACGCGGCGCCGGACAGCGTGCCGTTCACCGGCACCGTCACGCCCAGCCGCGCGGAGGGATCGGCGCCGAGCGCCACCTCCACCGTCAGCTCCTCGGCCCGCTCCTCCGGGCCGGCCAGCGCCACCGAGACGTCCGCCAGCTCGGCACCGGAGATCTCCCGGGCCCGGCGGGCGATCAGCTCGACCACCTCCAGTCGCGGCGCCCCCGACAGCAGGCTGCGGGTGATCTCGGTGCTCGCCCGCAGCCAGCGCTGGCGCAGCTGCGCCTCCTCGTACAGCCGGGCGTTGTCGATCGCCACCCCGGCCGCGACCGCCAGGGTCGAGATCACCGCCTCGTCGTCCTCGTCGAAGTCCAGCCCGCCGCGCTTGTCGGTCAGGTAGAGGTTGCCGAACACCTCGCCGTGCACCCGCACCGGCACCCCCAGGAAGGTGTGCATCGGCGGGTGGTTCGCCGGGAAGCCGGCCGAGGCCGGGTGGTCGGACAGCACCGGGCAGCGCAGCGGCCGCGGCTCGCGGATCAGCTCGCCCAGGATGCCCCGGCCCGACGGCGGCGGGCCGATCTCGGCGATCTCCTCCTCGCTCAGGCCCACCGTCAGGAACTGCGACAGGGTGTGCCCGTCCGGCCCGATCACCCCGAGCGCCCCGTACCGGGCGTCCACCAGGTCGGCGGCGGCCTCCACGATCCGGTGCAGCGCCTGCGCCAGGTCCAGCTCACGCCCGACCGCCAGCACCGCCTCCAACAGGCTGTGCACCCGGTTCTGCGTGCCGCGCGCCGCGTCGATCCGCCACTGGAGCTCCTCCAGCAGCTCGTCCAGGCGCAGCCGTGGCATCCGCGCGCCGCCACCCGCCGCGCCGCCGTCCGCTCCGCCCACCGCTGTCCTCCTCGTCGTCCTGCCCTGACCAGCCCGTCCACCGTCCGGACGCACCCCGCCCACCGTCCGGACGGCCCCCGCCGCCCGACCCGACTCGGGTGCCGTCCGACCAGCGGGATTGCCGTGTTCAAGGTAGTGCCCCGGTGTCGGTGGCCGGGACGGCGGGGTCGGCCGTAGGCTCCGTCGGGCGGGCCTTTCGTCCCGTCGCGGAGGGTCCTGCGGCCTCTGCCGCCGGGCCGTGTGCGGGTGCCAGGGTGGGGGAGGAGCGGACGGGGCGTCAGAGCGCACCGCGGCCCGCACCGAACCGCCGAGCGTCGACAGCGTGTCGACAGTGTGGAGGAAGAGACATGACGTCAACCGTGCTGGCCGGGGTCGACGGGTCGCCGCAGAGCACCGCGGCCGTTCACTGGGCCGCCGCCGAGGCGGAGCGCCGGGGCACCTCGCTGCGCCTGGTGCACGCCTGGCCGTGGCTGACCGACGGGGTGTCCTCCTTCGCCGAGTCGGACGACCTGCCCGAGGCCGTCCGCCGCACCCTGGCCGAGGCCGCCGAGGACGTCCGCGGCCTGCACCCGGAGCTGACCGTGGAGACCGACGCCGTCCTGGACGCGCCGGTGGACGGTCTGCTGGCCGCCGCCGCGGAGGCGGAGCTGCTGGTGCTCGGCTCGCGCGGCCGCGGCGGCTTCACCGGGCTGCTGCTGGGCTCGGTCAGCATCTCGGTGGCCGGGCGCAGCACCGTGCCGCTGGTCGTGGTGCGCGAGGCCGGAACGGCGGGCGAGAGCGGCAAGGGCGAGGTGGTGGTCGGCGTGGACGCCCACACCCCGGAGCCGGAGGTGCTCGACTTCGCCTTCCGCGCGGCGGCCCTGCGCGGCGCCCGGGTCCGGGCGGTGCACGGCTGGGACCTGCCGCCGGTGTTCGGCTACGCGGGCGGCGCCGTCCCGGCCGCCGAGCTCGGCCAGCTGGAGGCGCTGGAGGCCGAGCTGCTCTCGCTCGCCCTGGCCGGAGCGCGCGAGCGGTACCCGGACGTCGAGGTGGTCGAGGACGTGCAGCTCGGGGCCGCCCGCGCCCTGGTCGAGGCCTCCGCGGGCGCCGCCCTGGTGGTGGTCGGCCGGGGCCGCCGCCCGATCGAGTTCGGCCCCCGGCTCGGCCGGGTCGCGCACGCCGTCCTGCACCACGCCGAGGCTCCCGTCGCGGTCGTCCCGCACGGGTGACGGAGGCCCGTCCGGTGGATCCGCCCCCGTCCCGATCCACCGGACGGGCCTGTGCCCGCCAAGGCCCCCCGCCCGGCCTTCGTGAGGACGGGCCCAAGGGCCCTGTCGTCCGCGCGGCCGGGCGCGCACGCTCGGAAGCAGCGGGACCTCCGGGCCCGTCCTGACCCCGCGGTTGATGCCGAAGCCCAGCGGCTGAAGGAGTGGATCGCCATGACGCTCGACCCGGCTCTCACCCAGATGCTCAGCGCGGCCGACCTGCGCCTGCTCGCCGCCGCCGGCGGCGCGGCGCCGTCGCTGCACAACAGCCAGCCCTGGCGCTTCGTGCCGACGCCGGACGGGCGCGGGCTCGCCGTGTACGCCGACACCGGTCGTTCCGTACCGCTGGCCGACCCGGCCGGCGCCGCCGTGCACATCGCGGTCGGCGCGGCCGTGTTCAACCTGCGGGTGGCGGCCGGGCGGCTGGACCGGGAACCGCTGGTCCGGCTGCTGCCGGACGTCGCCGAGCCCGGGCTGCTCGCCGTCCTCGACCTCTCCCGCCCGGCCGTCGCGGAGGCGCCCTTCGGCCGCGACCTCTACCCTGCCATCGCCGCCCGGCACTCCAGCCGCGAGCCCTTCACCCAGCGCGACGTGCCCGAGGCGGTGATCGGCGAGCTGATGGCCGCCGCCCGGGAGGAGGGCGTCACCCTGGCCGCGCTGGAGGAGGAGGGCGTACGGCGGGTGCAGGAGCTCACCGCCGACGCCGAGCGCCGCAACGCCGCCGACCCGGCCAGGGCCGCCGAGTCCCGCGCCTGGCTGCGGCCCGACGACGGCACCGCCGAGGACGGCATCCCGCGGTCGGCGCTCGGCCCGCAGGACCACGACGCCCGGGTGCCGATGCGCGAGTTCGGCGGCCGCCCGCCGGAGGCCCCCGAGCAGCCGCCCTCGCAGCGCTTCGAGGCACTGCCCCAGCTGTGCACCCTCAGCACCCGCGGCGACGGCCCGCCGGACTGGCTGCGCACCGGGCAGGCGCTGGAGCGGGTCTGGCTGCTGGCCACGCTGCACGGCGTCCGGCTCACGGTCTGGCACCAGGCGATCGAGTGGCCGGACACCCGCTGGGCGCTGCGAGACCCGGCCGCCGGGCCGGGCCACGTCCAGCTGGTCCTGCGGGCCGGGTACGGCCCGCCCGGGGCGGCCACCCCGCGCCGGGCGGTCGAGGAGACGCTCGGGGAGCGGCCTTCCTGAGCCGATGAGGTCAGGGCGTGTCCCGCGGATC
>NZ_JBHUAL010000031.1:0-54467 GCF_042789775.1 Kitasatospora sp. NPDC056800
GTGGTGCTCGGTGGTGCGGTGGTGCTGTGCGGTGGTGCTGTGCGGTGGTGCGGTGCTGTGCAGTGCGGTGGTGCAGGGGCGCCCGGGGTGCGCCCAGACGCACGCGGGGTGCTCAGGGCGCCGGGCGGTCGGCGCGTCGGCGGGTCGGGCGCCGGGCGCTCAGGGTGTGGCCGGGTGGGCCGGGGCGAGCGGGGCGACGGCGGCGAAGCCCTCGATCACCGCGTCGTTGGCGTCCTTCTCGCCGATGGCGACCCGGATGCCCTGGCCGGGGTAGTAGCGCACGGCCACGCCCAGGCGCTCCAGCTCCGCGCGCAGCGGGAGCTGGTCGCCGGGGGCGTCGACCCACAGGAAGTTGGTGACGCTGGGCGCCACCGTCCAGCCGAGGCGCAGCAGTTCGGCCTCGGTGCGCTCCCGCTCCGCGGCGATCTCGGCGATCCGGCGCGCCATCTCGTCCTCGGCGCCGACGGCGGCGAGCAGGCCCGCCTCCTGGAGCCGGTTCACCGCGTACGGCACCTGGTGGTCCCGTACCCGCTGGGCCACGGACTCCTCCGCCAGCGCGTAGCCGATCCGCAGCGCGGCGATGCCGTGCGACTTGGACAGGGTGCGCAGCACCACGAGGTTCGGCCACTCGGCGATCCGGGCCGGCACGTCCGGGGCCTGCCAGCCCAGGGCGAAGTCGACGTACGCCTCGTCGAGCAGGATCAGCGCGGTGGCCGGCACCCGGCGGAAGAACTCCGTCAGCTCGGCCCAGGAGTAGACCGTGCCGGTCGGGTTGTGCGGGTTGCACAGCACGACGATCCGGGTGCGCCCGTCCATCCGCTCGGCCATCGCCGCCAGGTCGTGCCGGGCGTCGGGGCCGAGCGGGACCGGCCGGGCCTCGGCCCGGGCGATCTCGCAGAACAGCGGGTACGCGTCGAAGCAGGGCGCCGAGTGGACCACGTTGTCGCCGGGCTCGACCACCGCGTGGAAGAGGTCCAGCGCCACGCCCGCCGAGCCGTGGCCGACCACGACCTGGCCGGCCGGGACGTCCTGCCAGTCGGCGACGATCCCGGCGATCCGCTCCGGACGGAAGTCCGGGTAGCGGTGCAGGTCGGCACTGGCCTCGGCCAGCGCCGCCAGCACCGACGGCAGTGGCGGGTACGGGTGCTCGTTCTGTGCCAGCAGGTACCTGGCGTCCGACGGGCCGGCCATCAGTCGGCCTGGAGGACGTAGAGCCAGGAGTGCGGGGTGGCGAGCGCCTCGACGCGGTCGATCCGCAGGCCGGCCTCGGTGAACAGCTCCTCGTAGGTGGCCTTGGTGTGCAGCGGGACGCCCATCATCGCGTGCGCCAGCTCGAAGCCGACCGAGAAGACCGGCTGGGCGCCGTCGGAGGTGCCCGGGTCGCGCAGCATGGTGTCGCCGAGGACGAAGGTGCGGGCCTTCGGGAAGGACTCCCGCATCCGGGTGAAGATCGAGGAGCGGGTGGCCGGGTCGGCCAGCAGGTCGTGCAGCAGGAAGAAGCTCATCACGGTGTCGACCTCGGCCACCTCGGCGGCCTCGGCGTCGTTGTCGATCTGGGTGCCGAGCAGGCCCAGCACGTCCGCGCGGACGGCGGTGACCCGGTCCTGCATGCCGGCCTCGACGATGTCGCGGCGGGCGATGTCGGTGGCCGGGCGGCTGATGTCGATGCCCAGGCCCCGGGAGCCCTCGCGCTGCGAGACCACCCGGCGCACCCGGGCGGAGGTGCCCGAGCCCAGGTCGGCGATGTGCCGGAAGTCGATGCCGCTCAGCACGTCGGTGAGCTGGGCGGCGAACAGCGACTGGTCGCACTGGGCGGAGCCGAGGGCGACCATCGCCTCGTCGCGGAAGACGTCCGTGTCGTAGCGGTGGGTGCCGGCGCTCAGGTGGCCGGCGCGGCCGAACACGTCGTGGTAGCCGCCGACGGCCCAGGTGAAGTAGCCGCGCGCGGCGGCGATCTCCAGGCCCGCCTCGGTGGGCAGGTAGGCGTCGCCGTCGGCCTTGAGGTAGCCGTAGTCGGCGGCGGCGCGCAGCACGGCCTCGGTCCGGGCGGTGTCGCCGGCCTGGGCGGTGGCCTCGGCGGCCGAGAGCGGCTCGCCGCGCCCGATCGACTCCAGCAGGCCGATCCGGTCCAGCGCGAAGATCACGTTGGCGGCGATGAAGCCGTTGTAGGCGTCGGTCGAGGTGATCGGCGACGGGGTGATGCCACGCCAGGTGTCGGGGATGGCCGCAGTGGTCATGGTGGTGTCCGTTTCTCGGTGGGCGGACCGGGTGCGGTCCGCGTGGTGTGCGCAGGTCGGTCGCCTGCGGTCGGTAGGGGTCTGAAGTCGGTGCGTCAGGAGGTCAGGCGGGCGGCGAGCACCGGGCCGATGACGGCGAGCGCCTCGGTGCCCGTCATCGCGCCGTGGGTGCTCGGCACCTCGTGGACGTCGAGCCGGCCGCCCAGGTGCGGGCGCCAGCTCTCCGGGTCGGGGGCGTCGGCCGGCCGGTCCTTGGCGGCGGTGAAGAACACCGCGTCGCCGTCGTAGCCGGGCAGCGGGAGTTCGTGGGACAGCTCGGCGTTGGCCTGGAAGACCGAGACCACCCGGGCCACCCCGGCGCCGCTGAGGCCGGCCAGCGGGCCCTCGCCGTCGCGGACGAGCGCGGCGTAGCCGTCCTCGTCGGCGGGCCAGGCGGTGACCTCCCCGGCCGGGTGGCCGAGCGAGTCGAGGATCACCGCGAGCTGCGCCGGGTCGTCCCGCCACTGCTCGGGCCCCGGCTCGCCGGTGCCCGGGTAGGCGTCCAGCAGGGCCAGCAGCCGGACCTCCTCGCCCTGGCGGCGCAGCAGCGCGGCGATCGCGTGGGCGACGGCCCCGCCGAACGACCAGCCGAGCAGGGCGTACGGGCCCTCGGGGCGGACGGCGCGGATCTGCGCGAGGTAGGTCCGGGCCAGCTCCTCGACCGAGGCCGGGTGCGCGGCCGGGTCGGCCAGGCCGGGGGCCTGGAGGCCGTAGATCGGCTGCTCGGCGTCGAGGTGGCGCAGCAGGCCGGTGTAGACCCAGCTGATGCCGGCGGCCGGGTGGACGCAGAACAGCGGCGGGCGCGAGCCGCGGGTGCGGATCGGCAGCAGGACGGGGAAGCTCTCGGCGGCCGGGCCCCGGGTGAGCCGCTCGGCCAGCCGGGCCACGGTCGGCGCCTCGAACAGCGTGCGGACGCCGACCTGGTCGCCCTCGCCGACCAGGTCGCGCAGGCCCGCGACCAGCCGGCTGGCCAGCAGCGAGTGCCCGCCCAGTTCGAAGAAGTTGTCGTCCACGCCGACCTTCTCCAGCCCGAGCAGGTCGGCGAACAGGCCGCAGAGCAGCTCCTCCTGGGGCGTCGCGGGCGCCCGCCCGGAGCCGAGCCAGGTGGTGTCGGGGGCCGGCAGGGCCTTGCGGTCGACCTTGCCGTTGGCGGTCAGCGGCAGGGCGTCCAGGGCGACGACCGCCGAGGGCACCATGTAGTCCGGCAGGGACGCGCCGACGTGGGCCCGCAGTTCGGCCTGGTCGACCGTCCGCCCGGGGTGGGCGACGGCGTAGCCGACCAGCCGGCGGTCGCCCGGGCGGTCCTCCCGGACCAGCACGAACGCCTGGGCCAGGGCGGGGTGGCGGGCCAGCACGGCCTCGATCTCGCCGGGCTCGATCCGGAAACCGCGGATCTTCACCTGGTGGTCGGTGCGGCCCAGGTACTCCAGGGCGCCGTCGGCCTGGCGGCGGACCAGGTCGCCCGAGCGGTACATCCGGCTGCCGGGGGCGCCGTACGGGTCGGCGACGAAGCGCTCGGCGCTCTGGCCGGGCCGGTTGAGGTAGCCGCGGGCCAGGCCGGCGCCCGCGATGTACAGCTCGCCCTCGACCCCGGCCGGGACGGGCTGGAGCGCGGCGTCCAGGACGTAGAGCCGGGTGTCCAGCACGGGCCGGCCCATCGGCGGGGCGATCCGGCCGGCGAGCGGTTCGCTCATGCTGGCGCAGACGGTGGACTCGGTCGGGCCGTAGGCGTTGACCATCCGCAGCCGGGCCGACCAGTGCTCGACCAGGTCGGGCGGGCAGGCCTCGCCGGCCACCACCAGGGTGCCGCCCTCCGGCAGCGCGTCCGGGGCCAGGACGGCCAGCGCGGTCGGCGGCAGGGTCAGGTGGGTGACGCCCTGCTCGGCGATCAGCTCGGTCAGCGAGGGGCCGGGCAGCAGCTGGTCGGCGTCGCCGAGGACGGCCCGGGCGCCGGTGAGCAGCGCCATGCCCAGCTCCCAGACGGCCGCGTCGAAGGACGGCGAGGCGAACAGCAGCACCCGGCTGTCCGGGGTGACGGCCAGGCCCCGGCGCTGGCTCTCCACCATGGCGGCGAGGCCGGTGTGGGTGACCACCACGCCCTTGGGGCGGCCGGTGGAGCCCGAGGTGTAGATGACGTACGCGGCCGAGTGCGGGGTGATCGCGGTGCCGGTGAGGTCGTGCGCCGGGTGGCCGGAGGCGTCCAGGTCCTCGATCAGCAGCCGCGGGACGGTGCTGTCGGCGAGCAGGCCGTCGGCCAGCGCCCGGCTGGTGAGGACCAGCGCGGGCCGGGCGTCGTCCAGCATGTAGGCGATCCGGTCGGCCGGGTAGCGCGGGTCCAGCGGCTGGAAGACCGCGCCGGCCTTGAGCACGGCGAGCTGGGCGACGATCAGCTCGATCGAGCGCTCCAGGGCGATCGCGACGAACCGCTCGGGGCCCGCGCCGTGCTCGATCAGCAGCCGGGCGAAGCGGTTGGCGCGCTCGTTCAGCTCGCCGTAGGTGACCTGCTCGGCGCCGAAGGAGAGCGCGACGGCCTCCGGGCGGGCGGCGGCCCGGGCCTCGAAGAGCGCCGGGAAGGTGCCGAGCGGGAGGTCCTCCCGGGTGTCGTTCCAGCCGGTGAGCAGCTGCTCGCGCTCCTCGGGCGCCAGCACCTCGACCCGGCCCACCGCGAGGTCCGGGTCGGCCAGCACCGCGCGCAGGGCGCGCTCGAAGCGGGCGGCCGTCGCCTCGGCGGTGGCCCGGTCGAACAGGTCGACGGCGTACTCCACCGTCAGGCCCAGCCCGGCGGGCGCGCCGGCCGCGTCGAAGCTCTCGCTGAAGGCGAAGGTCAGGTCGAACTTGGCGAGGTCGGAGTCCAGTTGCTCGACCCGGCCGGGCAGGCCGTCGAGGCTGATCTCCCCGGCGTCGCCGCCGGAGGTCAGCATCACCTGGCAGAGCGGGTGGCGGGCGGTCGAGCGCACCGGGTTGAGCAGCTCGACCAGCCGCTCGAAGGGCACGTCCTGGTGCTCGAAGGCGTCCAGGGTGGAGACCCGCACGCGCTCCACCAGCTCCCGGAAGCTCGGGTCGCCGGAGAGGTCGGTGCGCAGCACCAGGGTGTTGACGAAGAAGCCGACCAGGTCCTCCAGCGCCTCGTCGGTGCGGCCGGCCACCACGGTGCCGATCGGCAGGTCGGTGCCCGCGCCGATCCGGCCCAGGGTGGTGGCGAGCGCGGCCTGCATCACCATGAAGACGCTGGCCCGGCTCCGCTGCGCCAACTCGACCAGGGAGGCGTGGAGTCCGGCGTCCATCCGCAGCTCGACGGCGGCGCCGAGGCGGCTCGGGGCGGCGGTGCGGTGCCGGTCGAAGGGGAGCGTCAGCTCCTCCGGCAGGTCGGCCAGGGCCTGCTGCCAGTAGGCGAGTTGGTCGGTCAGCAGGGCGCTGGGCCGCTCGTCGGTGCCGAGCAGCTCGTGCTGCCAGAGGGTGTAGTCGGCGTACTGCACCGGCAGCGGCTCCCAGTCGGGGGCGGTGCCGGTGCGGCGGGCCCGGTACGCCTCGGCGAGGTCGCGCACCAGCGGGACCACGGACCAGCCGTCGGTGGCGATGTGGTGCATCAACACCAGCAGGACGTGCTCCTGGTGCGGCAGCGACAGCAGGGTGGCGCGCACCGGCAGGTCGCGGGCGAGGTCGAAGACCTGCGACCCGGCCTCGGCGAGGGCCGCCGCGAGCTCCTCCTCGGAGGCCACCGAGGCGGTGTGCAGCGGGAGTTCGGGGTTCTCCAGGAGCAGCTGGTGCGGCTGCCCGTCGGTGGTCGGGTAGACGGTGCGGAGCACTTCGTGGCGCTCCAGCACGTCCGCCAGGGCCGCCTGGAGGGCGGCGGCGTCGACCGGGCCGGTCAGCCGGAGGGCGCACGGGGTGTTGTAGAGCGCGCTCGGGCCCTCGAACTGGTCGATGAACCAGAGGCGTTGCTGCGCGGGGGAGAGCGGGACGCGGTCGGGGCGCTCGACCGGCCGCAGGGCCGGACGGGCGGCGCCCGGGGCGGGCAGCGCCTCGGCGAGCGCGGCCACGCTGGGGGCGTCGAACAGTGTGCGGACGGGCAGTTCGGTGCCGAGCGCGGTGCGGATGCGGCCGACCAGCTTGGTGGCGAGCAGCGAGTGGCCGCCCAGGTCGAAGAAGCTGTCGTCGATCCCGATCCGCTCCAACCCGAGGACGTCGGCGAAGAGTTCGCACAGGGCGCGCTCGGTGTCGGTGCGCGGGGCGCGGCCCTCGGCGCCGCCGGTCCAGTCCGGGGCGGGCAGGGCGCGGCGGTCCACCTTGCCGTTGGCCGTCACCGGGAGGGCGTCGAGGACGACCACGGCGGCCGGGAGCATGTAGCCGGGCAGGCTGTCGGCGACGGCGGCGCGCAGCTCGGCGGGAGTGCCGTCGCCGGTGGCGTACACCACCAGGCGTTTGTCGCCGGGCCGGTCCTCGCGGACCACGGCGAAGGCCTGGCCGACGCCCGGGAGGGCGGTGAACGCGCCCTCCACCTCGCCGAGTTCGATCCGGAAGCCGCGGATCTTGACCTGGTCGTCGGCCCGGCCGAGGAACTCCAGCACGCCGTCGGCGGTCCAGCGGACCAGGTCGCCGGTGCGGTACATCCGGGCGCCGGGCTCGCCGAACGGGCAGGCGACGAAGCGCTCGGAGGTCAGGCCGGGGCGGCCGACGTAGCCGCGGGCCAGGCCGGCCCCGGCGATGTACAGCTCGCCGGCCACGCCGGCCGGGACGGGCTGGAGCGCGGTGTCCAGCACGTACAGCCCGGTGTTGTTCAGCGGGCGCCCGATCGGCACCACGGCGGGGACGGGCTCGCCCGGGGCCATGGTGAAGGTGGTCTTGATGGCGGTGGTCTCGGTGGGGGCGTACACCGCGACCACGGAGGTGTCCGGGCAGGCCCGGTGGAGCCGGCGGACGGACTCCGGCGGGACGACGTCGCCGCCGGTCCACACCTGGCGGACGTTGCGGAAGGCGGCCGGGTCCTCGTCGGCCATCAGCCGCAGCAGGCCGGACGGGGCCTGGACCAGGGTCACCTCGTGGGTGGTGATGGTCTCGGCGAGGCGGCGGATGTCCAGCTCGCCGGGCTCGGCGAGCACGATCGCCCCGCCGGTGACCAGCGGCGCCCAGATCTCGGTGGTGGAGGCGTCGAAGGCGGTGGGCGAGTGCAGCAGCACCCGCTCGTGGTGGCCGGCCCGGAAGTGCGGGTTGCCCAGCAGGTCCACCACGTTGCGGTGGGTGACGGCGACGCCCTTGGGTACCCCGGTCGAGCCCGAGGTGTACATCACGTAGACGAGTTGGCCGGGCAGGACGGGCACGGCCGGGTCGCCCGCCGCGGGGGCCCCGGCGAGCAGCGCGTCGGTGACCTCGACGGTGGCGAAGCCCTCGGTGGCGAGCACCGGGTGGCCCTGGTGGGCCGGGTCGACGAGCAGCAGGGCGGTGCGGGTGTCGGCGAGGATGTGCTGGAGCCGGTCCAGCGGGTAGCGGTCGTCCAGCGGGACGTAGGTGCCGCCCGCCTTGGCGATCGCGAGGACGGCGGTGAGCAGCCCGGCGGAGCGCTCCATCAGCACCGCGACCGGCTGCTCGGTGGTCAGGCCGCGCTCCAGCAGCAGGGCGGCGAGCCGGTTGGCGCGGTCGTTCAGCTCGGCGTAGTCGAGCCGCTCGGTGCCGGAGACCAGGGCGAGGGCCCCGGGGGTGGCGGCGGCCTGGGCCTCGAACAGCCGGGGCAGGCTCTGCTCGGCGACCGGCGCGGCCGGCCCGTTCCAGCCGGTGAGCAGCTGCTCGCGCTCGGCCGGGGCGAGGATCTCGATGCCGCCGATCGGGGCGTCCGGGGCGGCCACGGCGGCGCGCAGGACGCGCACCAGCCGCTCGGCGAGGGAGACGGCGGTGGCGTGGTCGAAGAGGTCGGCCGCGTAGTCGACGGCGGCGCGCACGCCCAGGCAGGTGCCGTCGGCCGCGAGCCGCTCGACGAAGTTGAAGTTGAGGTCGAACTGGGCCTGCGCCTCGCCGACCTCGACCGGGGTGCCCGTCGCGGTGCCGAAGGCGAGGTCGCCGGCCTGCTCCGCGTTGAGCGTGACGACGGTCTGGAAGAGCGGGTGGCGGGCGGGGGTGCGGGTGGGGTTGAGGTGCTCGACCAGGCGCTCGAAGGGGATGTCCTGGTGGTCGTAGGCGTCCAGGTTCGCGCGCCGGACGCGGTCGAGCAGCTCGCGGAAGGTCGGGTCGCCGCTGGTGTCGGTGCGCAGCAGCAGGGTGTTGACGAAGAAGCCGACCAGGTCGTCCAGGGCCTCGTCGGTGCGGCCGGCCACGGGGGTGCCGAGCGGGAGGTCGGTGCCGGCGCCGAGGCGGGTGTAGAGGGTGGCGACCGCGGCCTGCAGCGCCATGAACAGGCTGGCGTGCCGGCCGGAGGCCAACTCGGTGAGCGCGCTGTGCAGTTCGGCGTCCAGCTCGAAGTCGGCGGCGCCGCCGCGGCGGCTCGGCCGGGCCGGGCGCGGCCGGTCGTAGGGGAGCGCCAGCTCCTCCGGCAGGTCGGACAGCTCCTGCCGCCAGTGGGCGAGTTGCAGGGAGACGACGCTCTCCGGGTCGTCCTCCTCGCCGAGCAGCTCGCGCTGCCAGAGGGTGTAGTCGGCGTACTGCACCGGCAGCGGCTCCCACCGCGGCTCGGTGCCGGTGGTCCGGGCCCGGTAGGCCTCGGCGAGGTCGCGGAAGAGCGGGGCGACCGACCAGCCGTCGCTGGCGATGTGGTGGGTGAGCAGCAGCAGGACGTGCTCGTCCGGCGCGGGCAGCGCGTACAGCCAGGCCCGCACGGGCAGGTCGGCGGCGAGGTCGAAGACCTGCCCGGCGGCCTCGTGCAGCAGCGCGGGCAGCTCGGCCTCGTCGGCCACCGGCACCCGGTGCAGCGTCGGGCGCCCCTCGGTGAGGATGTGCTGGTGGGGCTGGCCGTCGGTGGTGGGGAAGACGGTGCGCAGCACCTCGTGCCGGTCCACCACGTCCCCGAGCGCGCCTTCGAGGGCGGCGGCGTCGAGCCGGCCGGTCAGCCGGAGGGCGAACGGAGTGTTGTAGAGGGCGCTCGGGCCCTCGAACTGTTCGATGAACCAGAGCCGCTGCTGGGCGAACGACAACGGGATCAAGGTCTGCCTCCGACTGGCGACGTACGGCTGCTGTGGCTGGTGGGGCTGCGGTGCCCGGTGGTGCGGAGCGGTCGTGCGGCGGGGGCGGGCCGTGCCGGTGGCGCGGCCCGCGTCCTGCCGCGGGTCAGGCCTGGCCGCTCGGGCGGCGCATCGGCCGCAGGGCCGGGCGGGCCTTCTTCGGCGCGGGCGCCGCCTCGCCCCCGGGCAGGACGGCGGCGAGGGCGGCGACCGTTGGCGCGTCGAACAGCGTGCGGATCGGCAGTTCCGCGCCGAGGGTGGCGCGGATCCGGCTGACCAGCCGGGTGGCGAGCAGGGAGTGGCCGCCGAGGTCGAAGAACCGGTCGTCGATGCTGACCGTCTCCACGCCCAGCACCTCGGCGAACAGGGCGCACAGCTCCCGCTCGCGCTCGGTGCGCGGGGCGCGGCCCTCGGCCGCCCCGGCGTACTCGGGCGCGGGCAGGGCCCTGCGGTCGACCTTGCCGTTGGTCGTGACCGGCAGGCTGTCGAGGACGACCACGGCGGCCGGGAGCATGTAGGCGGCGAGGCGGTCCGCGACGAAGGCGCGCAGCTCGCCGTCGGTGGCCTTGCCGGTGGCGTACACCACCAGGCGCTTGTCGCCCGGCTGGTCCTCGCGGACCACCGCGAGCGCCTGGCCGACGCCCTCGTGGGCGGTGAACGCCGCCTCCACCTCGCCGAGTTCGATCCGGAAGCCGCGGATCTTGACCTGGTCGTCGGCCCGGCCGAGGAACTCCAGCACCCCGTCGGCGGTCCAGCGGGCGAGGTCGCCGGTGCGGTACATCCGGCCGCCGTCCCCGTCGAAGGGACAGGCGACGAAGCGCTCGGCACTGAGCGCCGGGCGGCCGACGTAGCCGCGGGCCAGGCCGGCCCCGGCGATGTACAGCTCGCCCGCCACCCCGGCCGGGACGGGCTGGAGCGCGGCGTCCAGCACGTACAGCCGGGTGTTGGCCAGCGGGCGCCCGATCGGCACCACGTTCGGCACCGCCGCGGCGTCCGGCATCGGGTACTGGGTGGCGCACAGGGTGGTCTCGGTCGGCCCGTACAGGGCCCGCACCGCGATGCCGGGGACGGCCTCCAGCACCCGGCGCACGGCCGGGGCGGAGACCACGTCGCCGCCGGTCAGCACCTCGCGCACACCGGCGAAGATGCCCGGGTCCTCCTCCGCGATGACCCGGAACAGACCGGCGGTGACGTGGACGTGGGTGAGCGCGTGCTCGCGGACCAGCCCGCGGATGGCGGCCGCGTCCAGGTCGCCCTGCGGCGCGACGACCACCTGGCCGCCGGAGAGCAGCGGCACCCAGATCTCGTAGGTCGAGGCGTCGAAGGCGTGCGGCGCGTGGAACAGCACCCGCAGGCCCTCGTCGTGCCGCCAGCACGGGTCGGTGGCGAGCTGCACCACGTCCCGGTGGCTGATCGCGATGCCCTTGGGCTCCCCGGTGGAGCCGGAGGTGAACATCACGTACGCGAGCTGCTCCGGGTGGGGCGCGGCCCGGTGGGCGCGCCGCTCGCGCGGACCGTCGAACCAGCCCTCGGTGAGCGGCAGGACGGGGCAGGGGGCGTCGGCGGCCAGCGGGTGGTCGCGGTGCGCCGGGTCGACCAGGACGAGCGCGGCGGCCGTCTCGGCGGTGATCCGCCGCAGCCGCTCGGCCGGGTGCCGGTCGTCCAGCGGGACGTAGGTGCCGCCCGCCTTGGCCACCGCGAGGATCGCGGTCAGCAGGTCGGCGGAGCGGTCCATCAGCAGGACCACCGGCGTCTCGGCGCCGACCCCGGCACCGGCCAGGTGGGCCGCCAGGTGCTCGGCCCGGGAGTCCAGTTCGGCGTAGCTCAGCCGCTCGGTGCCGAAGACCACGGCCGGCGCGTCGGGGGTGGCGGCGGCCCGCGCCTCGAACAGCTCCGGCAGGGTCGCGTCCGGGACGGGCGCGGCGGTGTCGTTCCAGCCGGTGAGCAGCTGCTCGCGCTCGGCCGGGGCGAGGATCCCGATGCCGCCGATCGGCGCGTCCGGGGCGGCCGCGGCGGCGCGCAGGACGCGCAGCAGCCGCTCGCCGAGGGCGGTGGCGGTGGCGTGGTCGAAGAGGTCGACCGCGTACTCGACCGCCACCGTCAGGCCCGCCTGCGGGCCCTGCTCGGTGAAGCGGAAGGACAGGTCGAACTTGGCCACGTCCAGCTCGAAGGGGTGCTCCGCGCAGCCCAGGCCGCCGAACTCGGCCGGCACCGTGACCCGGCTCTCCAGCGCCACCAGGGTCTGGAAGAGCGGGTGGCGGGCGGGGGTGCGGGTGGGGTTGAGGTGCTCGACCAGGCGCTCGAAGGGGATGTCCTGGTGGTCGTAGGCGTCCAGGTCGGCGCGCCGGACGCGGTCGAGCAGCTCGCGGAAGGTCGGGTCGCCGCTGGTGTCGGTGCGCAGCAGCAGGGTGTTGACGAAGAAGCCGACCAGGTCGTCCAGGGCCTCGTCGGTGCGGCCGGCCACGGGGGTGCCGAGCGGCAGGTCGGTGCCGGCGCCGAGGCGGGTGTAGAGGGTGGCGACCGCGGCCTGCAGCGCCATGAACAGGCTGGCGTTCTGCGCCGCCGCCAACTCGCCGAGCGCGCCGTGCAGTTCGGCGTCGACGGTGACCTCCACCAGGCCGCCCCGGTGCCCCGGCACGGCCGGGCGCGGACGGTCGTAGGGGAGCGCCAGCTCCTCCGGGGCGTCGGCCAGGGCCTGCTGCCAGTAGGCGAGTTGGTCGGTCAGCAGGGCGCTGGGCCGCTCGTCGGTGCCGAGCAGCTCGCGCTGCCAGAGGGTGTAGTCGGCGTACTGCACCGGCAGCGGCGCGCGGGTGGGCGCGGCGCCGGCGGTCCGGGCCCGGTAGGCCTCGGCGAGGTCGCGGAAGAGCGGCCCGACCGACCAGCCGTCGCTGGCGATGTGGTGCATCAGCACCAGCAGGACGTGCTCGTCGTTCGGCAGCGACAGCAGGGTGGCGCGCACCGGCAGGTCGTGGGCGAGGTCGAAGACCTCCTCGCCGGCCGCGACCAGGGCCGCCCGCAGCTGCCCCTCGTCGGCCACCGGCACCTGGCGCAGCGACAACCCGCCCGCCTCGACGACCTGTTGGTGCGGCTGGCCGTCGACGGTCGGGAAGACGGTGCGCAGCACCTCGTGCCGCTCCACCACGTCCCGGACGGCCTGCTCCAGGGCGGGCAGGTCGACGGCGCCGGTGAGCCGGACCGCGACGGGGGTGTTGTAGAGCGCGCTGGGGCCCTCGAACTGCTCGATGAACCACAGGCGTTGCTGGGCGGAGGAGAGCGGCACGCGCTCCGGACGCTCGGCCGGCCGCAGGGCCGGGCGGGCCGCCGCGGAGTCGGGCAGGGCGGCGGCCAGCAGGGCCACCGTCGGGTTGTCGAAGAGCGTGCGGATCGGCAGCTCGGCGCCGAGGCCGGCGCGGATGCGGCTGACCAGCTTGGTGGCGAGCAGCGAGTGGCCGCCGCGGTCGAAGAAGTTGTCGTCGATGCTGATCCGGGCCAGCCCGAGGACCTCGGCGAACAGCGCGCACAGGGCCTGCTCGGTGGCGTTGCGCGGCTCGCGCCCGCCGTCGGCGCCGTTGTAGTCGGGCGCGGGCAGGGCCTTGCGGTCCACCTTGCCGTTGGGGTTCACCGGCAGTTCGTCGAGGACGACGATCGCGGCGGGCAGCATGTAGCCGGGCAGCCGCTCGGTGACGAAGTCGCGCAGCGCGTCGGCCCGCACCTCGCCGGTGACGTACGCGACCAGGCGCTTGTCGCCCGGCTGGTCCTGGCGGACCGCCACGCAGACCTGGCCGACCTCCGGGTGGGCGGTGAACGCCGCCTCCACCTCGCCGAGTTCGATCCGGAAGCCGCGCAGCTTGACCTGGTCGTCCGCTCGACCGACGAACTCCAGTTCGCCCGTGGGCGTCCAGCGCACCACGTCGCCGGTGCGGTACATCCGGCCGCCGGGCTCGCCGAACGGGCAGGCCACGAAGCGCTCGGAGGTCAGGCCGGGGCGGCGGACGTAGCCGCGGGCCAGGCCGGAGCCGCCGATGTACAGCTCGCCGGGCACGCCGACCGGCACCGGGCGCAGCCCGGCGTCCAGCACGTACAGCCGGTTGTTGGGCAGCGGTCGGCCGATCGGCACGACGGCCGGCACCTCGGCGGCCGAGGTCATCGGGAAGTGCGTGGCGAAGGTGGTCGTCTCGGTCGGCCCGTAGACGTTGATCAGCCGCAGCCCGGGGCAGCTGTCCAGCACCCGCCGCATGGCGACCGGCGAGGCGATGTCGCCGCCCGTCCACACCTCGTGCAGCCCGGTGAAGGTCTCCGGGGCCTCGGCGGCCAGCACGTTGAAGAGGCCGACGCTGATCCAGGCGGAGGTGGTCCGCTCGTGGCCGATCACCGCCGCCAGCTCGGCGATGCCGAGCCGGCCGGCCGGGGCGATCACCAGCTGGCCGCCGGAGAGCAGCGGGGTCCAGATCTCGTAGGTGGAGGCGTCGAAGGCGGAGGGCGCGTGCACCGGCAGCCGCTCGTGGCCGCCGCCGGTGAACTGGCCGCCGAGCGCGAGGTCCACCACACCGCGGTGGGTGATGGCGATGCCCTTGGGCACGCCGGTCGAGCCGGAGGTGTGCATCACGTACACCAACTGGTCGGCGCGCTGCGGCAGTCCGAGGTTCTCGGGGTGCTCCTCGGCGTGCGGGTCGAGCACCGTCAGTCCGGCCAGCGCGGGGTGCTCGCGGTGGGCGGCGTCGGCCAGCACCAGGGCGGCCCCGGCGTCGTCGAGGACGGTCCGCAGCCGGTCGGCGGGCTGGGCGTCGTCCAGCGGGACGTACAGGCCGCCGGCCTTGAGCACGGCCAGGATCGCCACCACCTGGGCGGCCGAGCGGTCGATCATCAGCGCGACCGGCGTCTCCCGGACCACCCCGGCCTCGACCAGCCGCAGCGCCAGGCCGTTGGCCCGGGCGTTGAGCTGGGCGTAGGTCAGCTCGGCGTCGTCCGCGGTGAGCGCGAGCGCGTCCGGGGTCGCGGCGGCCCGCGCCTCGAACAGCTCGGGCAGCGAGCCCTCCGGCAGCGGGGTGCTGGTGCCGCTCCACTCGGTGACCAGCTCGGCGCGCTCGGCCGCGGTCAACACCTCGACGGTGCCGACGAGTTCGGCCGGGTCGGCGACGATCCGGTCGAGCAGGGCGAGGAAGCGGTCCAGCAGGGCGCGGGCCTCCCCGGTGGTGAAGGCGTCCGGCTGGTGGTCCAGTCGCAGCTGGAGGCCGTCGCCGGGAGTGAGGGCCAGCACCAGCGGGTAGTGGGCGCTGTCGACGTCCTCGACCAGGGTGACGCGGGTGGCGCCGCTCGGGTCGGCGTCGTCCAGCGCGGACGGGTCCGGGTAGTTGCCGTACACCGTGACGGTGTCGAACAGGCTTCCCATGCCGGCGAGTTGCTGGATCTCGGTGAGGCTGAGGTGCTGGTGGTCCAGCAGCGCGGACTGCTCGTGCTGGAGGCGCAGCAGCAGCTGGCCCCAGCTCTCCGCCTGGTCCAGGCGCACCCGCACCGGCACGGTGTTGATGAGCAGGCCCATCATCCGCTCCACGCCCGGCAGGTCGTGCGGCCGGCCGGAGACGGTGGTGCCGAACAGCACGTCCTCGCGCCCGGTGAGCCGGGCCAGCAGCACGCCCCAGGCCGCCTGGACCAGGGTGTTGAGGGTGACGCCGTAGCGGCGGGCGGTGCGGGCGAGGGCCTCGGTGGCCTCCGGGGAGAGCCCGGTGTGCAGGCGCAGCGGCAGCTGCGGGACGGCCGCCGAGCGGCCGGGGGCGAGCAGGGTGGGCTCGTCGGCGCCGGCCAGGGCGTGGGCCCAGGCGGCGCGGGCGGTGTCGCCGTCGCGCCGGGTGATCCAGCGCAGGTACTCGCGGTACGGGGCGGCCGGGGCCATCGGCTGCTCGAAGTACAGCGCCCACAGCTCCTCGGCGAACAGCGGGGTCGACCAGCCGTCCAGCAGGATGTGGTGCGCGGAGGCGATCAGCTGGTGGCGCCCGGGGGCGAGCCGGAGCAGGGTGTAGCGCAGCAGCGGCGGCCGGTCGAGGTCGAAGCGGCGGCCGTACTCGGCGGCGGCGATCCGCCCGGCCTCCGCCTCCGGTTCGGCGTGGCCGCTCAGGTCCACGACGGTGAAGGGCAGTTCGACGCCGTCCGGGACGACCTGCACCGGCGGGCCGTCGTGCCGCTGGTGGAAGGCGGCCCGGAGGTTGGGCTGGCGCACCAGCAGCGCCTCGGCGGCGGCGCGCAGCCGGTCGGCGTCCACCGGGCCGTCGAGGTCGAAGGTGACGACCGAGGTGTAGACGTCCGCGCCGTCGGCGTCGTACGCCGAGTGGAAGGCCATGCCCTGCTGGAGCGGCGAGGTCGGCCAGACGTCGACCAGGCGGGCGGGGGCGTGGCGGGCGGCGAGCCCGTCCAGCTCGTCCTGGGTGACGGCGACCAGCGGGAAGTCGGAGGGGGTGTGCCCGCCGGCGTCCGGCCGCTCGGCGTGCTCGGCGAGCGCGCCCAGCGCGGCGAACCAGGCCTCGGCGAAGGCCTGCACCCGCTCCTCGGAGAGCAGCCCGGTGGCGTAGGACCACTGGGCGACCAGCAGCGGGCCCTGCGGGGTGTCCACGGTGGTGGCGTCCAGGCCGAGCACCCGGCCGAGGGCGAGGCCGGTCGCGGCGCCCTCGGACATCGCCTCGGTGCCGGCGAGCACGTCCTCGGCGGTGACGCCCTCGGGCGCGAAGCGGCCCAGGTAGTTGAACTCGATCTGCGGGTCGGCGTGCCCGGCCAGCGCGGCGGCGGTGTCCGGGTTGAGGTGGCGCAGCAGGCCGAAGCCGATGCCGTTGTCGGGGACGGCGCGCAGCTGCTCCTTCACCCGGCCGAGGGCCCGGCCGAGTGCGGGGCCGGCCGCGGTGACCTCGGACCAGGGCAGCGCCCCGGGGGCGAGCCGGACGGGGTAGACGGAGGTGAACCAGCCGGCGGTGCGGTGCAGGTCGACGCCGTCGACGACCTCCTCGCGGCCGTGGCCCTCCACGGTGACCAGCACGGCGCCGTCGGGCCCGGTGGTCTCCTGGCCGCGCCAGTGGCCGAGGGCCAGGGCCAGCCCGGTCAGCAGCACGTCGTTGACCTGGGCGTGGTAGGCGGCGGTGACCTTGGTGAGCAGCGCCCGGGTGGTCGCGGCGGGCAGCACGAGCCGCAGCAGGCCCTCGGTGGCGTAGGTGTCCTGGGCCGGGTCCAGCGGGCGGTCGCCGAGCAGCGGGTCCGGGGTGGCCAACGCGGCCTGCCAGAGCGGGAGTTCGGCGGCCCGGCGGTCGGTGTTGGCCTCGGTGGTGAGGCGCTGGGCCCAGCGGCGGAAGGAGGTGGGCACCGGGGCGAGCTCGACGGCGCGGTCCTCGCGGAGCGCGGCGAGCGCGCCGAGCAGGTCCTCCTCGACGATGCGCCAGGTGACGCCGTCCACCACCAGGTGGTGGATCACCAGCAGCAACTGCGAGGGCTGCTCCGGGCCGGCGTCGAAGCGCACGGCCTGGACCATCCGGCCGTCCTCGGGCGACAGGCGCCCGCGGGCGGCCTCCGTCTCGGCGCGCAGCGCGTCCGCGTCGGCCCGGCCCTCGACCCGGCGCAGCACGGCGTCGGCGGGGACGGCGCCGGGCTCGGGCACGTGCAGCGTCCAGGGGCGCTCGGCGAGCGGGGAGGTGCGGGCGCGGAACAGGTCGTGATGGTCGAGCAGGGCCTGGACGGCGGTGGTCAGGTGCTCCCGCGTGGTGCCGGCGGGCAGGGTGAGCAGGGTGGACTGGTAGAAGCTCTCCACCGCGCCGTGCTGGGCGGCCAGCCAGTGCACGATGGGCGTCGGCGGCACCTCGCCGAGGCCGGACCCGGCGGGCTCGACGACGACCGGCCCCTCCAGCGGACGGGCGATCAGCGCCAGCTTCTCGACGGTCGGGGCGAGGAACACCTCGCGCGGGGTGAGCTGGAGGCCCGCGTGCCGGGCCCGGGAGACCAGCTGGATGGCCACGATGGAGTCGCCGCCGAGCTCGAAGAAGGAGTCCGTGACGCCCACCCGGGGCAGGCCCAGCACCTCGCCGAACAGCCGGACCAGGGTGTGCTCCAGCTCGCCGGCGGGGGCGCGGCCGTCCTCCTCGCCGGCGCCGAACACCGGCGCGGGCAGGGCGCGCTTGTCCACCTTGCCGTTGGGCGTGAGCGGCAGCCGGTCGAGCACCACGACGACGGGCACCATGTGGTCGGGCAGCCGCTCGGCGCAGTACGCCCGCAGCTCGGCCGGGTCGGCGGCGCCGACGGTGTAGCCGACCAGGCGGCGCTCGCCCGGGCGGTCCTCGCGGACCAGCACCACGGCCTGGCGCACCTTGGGGTGGGCGGAGAGGGTCTGCTCGATCTCGCCGAGCTCCACCCGGAAGCCGCGGATCTTCACCTGGTCGTCGGCCCGGCCGAGGAAGTCCAGCTGGCCGTCCGGGCGGTAGCTGCCGAGGTCCCCGGTGCGGTACATCCGGTCGCCGGGCTCGCCGTACGGGTCGGCCACGAAGCGCTCGGCGGTCAGGCCCGGGCGGTTCAGGTAGCCGCGGGCCAGGTGCGGGCCGGCCAGGTACAGCTCGCCGACGGTGCCCGGCTCGACCTGGCGCAGCTGCTCGTCCAGCACGTGGATGCGCACGTCCTGGCAGGGGCGGCCGATCGGGGGCAGCTCCTCGCCGGTGAGCGGCTCGCTCATGCTGACGATGACGGTGGCCTCGGTCGGCCCGTAGCTGTTGAGCATCAGCCGGCCGCGGCCGCAGCGGGCGGCCAGCTCGCGGGAGACCGCCTCGCCGCCGCCGATCAGGGTGCGCAGCGAGGGCATCGGCAGGTCGGGCAGGGTGGAGATCATCGCGGTGGCGACGTCGGCGTGGGTGACGCCGAACCGGTCGATCAGGGCGGCCAGCGGCTCGCCGACCAGCTGGCTCTGCTCGCGCGGCAGCACCAGGGCGGCGCCGGTGGTGAGGGCCACGGACAGGTCGGAGACCGAGACGTCGAAGCTGAGCGAGGAGGCCTGGAGCACCCGGCTGCCGGGGCCGACACCGGTGGCGGCGACCTGGGTGCCGACCATGCTGGGCAGCCCGGTGTGGGTGACGGCCACGCCCTTGGGCACGCCGGTGGAGCCGGAGGTGTAGATGACGTACGCGGTGTTCGGCGCGCTCGCCGGCCGTACCCGCTCGGCGGCGGTGAACCGGTCCCCGGAGCGCGCGGCCAGGTCGGCGAGGTGCTCGGCGGAGTCGATCAGCAGCCGGGGGGCGCCGGTCTCCGGCAGCTGGGCGGCGGCCCCGGCGGTGGTGAGCACCAGGGCGGCGCGGGAGTCGGTCAGCATGTGGCGCAGCCGCTCGGCCGGGTAGGCCGGGTCGGCGGGCAGCCAGGCGGCGCCGGTCTTGGCGACGGCGAGGATCGCGGCGATCGCCTCGGGGGACTTCGGCAGGGCCAGCGCGACGACGTCCTCGGTGCCCAGGCCGCGGGCGGCCAGCACCCGGGCCAGCCGGTTGGCTCGGGCGTCCAGCTCGGCGTACGTGAGGGTGGTGCCCTCGGCGTACAGGGCGGGGGCGTCCGGGGTGCGGGCGACCTGGGCGTCGACCAGCTCGGTGAGGGTCGGGCGGGTGTCGGGGCGGGCCAGCCGGGCGGCCAGCGCGGCGGGGGTGGGGGCGTCCGCCAGGACGGACGGTTCCAGGCGGACGCCGAACTCCTCGTGCACGCGGGCCAGCAGCCGCTCGGCGGCGGGCCGGTCGCCGCCCAGGTCGTAGAAGCCCGCCGCGGGGTCGACCGACTCCCGGCCGAGCACCTCCGCGAACAGTCGGCACAGGACCTCGGCCGCTTCCGGCCGCTGCTCGGATCTGTGCGTCTGCTGGACCCCGGACATGTGACTCTCTCCCTCGTGCGGCTGGCTCCCGCGGTGGCGGGAGCGGCGAGCTGGGTTGACCCCGGGGCGGTCGGCCCGGGGGTCGGCGGAGCGATGTTGCGGTCGTCTTGCGGTGCTGCGGTGTGCTTCGTGTGACGTCCGTGCGGCACACGGGTGCGGTGCGGCGGTGCGGAGGGTGGTGGCGCGCCGGTGCTGTTCGATGCACGCGCGTAGACGTCGGACACGGGACCGCGCCGGCGGCGTGACGGTGCGGCCGCGCGGCGGTGACGGGGTGCTGCGGTGGTGTGGTGAGGCGGTGTCGGCGGGTTCCGGCGGTGCGGTGCGCCGACGACCGGGCGAGCGGCCTGGTGAGGGGCGGCTCGGGTGTGGGGCGGTGCCGGGTGAGCGGCGGTCTGCCCCGGGTGCGTTGCCGAGGTGGTGCGCTGTCAGGTGGTGCCCTGCCGGGTGGTGCCCTGCCGGGTGGTGCCCTGCCGGATGGTGCTGTGCCGGGTGCTGCGCCGCCGAGGTGGTGCGACCGGGTGAGCGGCCGTTCGGCGCGGATCCCCGTCCGGCGGCCGCGCGGTGCTCAGCGGTCCGACGGTCGGTGGGCGGTGGCCGGGGTCAGTGCTCGGACAGGTGCGCGATGAGGCTCTTCGGCCGCAGGTCCTGCCAGTTCTGCTCGACGTAGTCGAGGCAGTCCTGTCGTCCGGCGGCACCGAACACCTGCTGCCAACCGGCGGGCACCGGGCTGAAGGCCGGCCACAGCGAGTGCTGGCCCTCGTCGTTCGTCAGGACGAGGTAGCTGGCCTCGGCATCCTCGAACGGGTTCGCCATCGTCGGTTCCTCTCTGTTCGTAGCTGTGCAGATCTGGTTCGTAGCCGTGCAGAGCAGTGCGAGAAGGGGAGGAGCAGGGTGGTCGGACGTGACCGGATGTGATCAAACGGAGCCGCGGCTCACGGACCCCAGCCGGAGTCCTCGCTGGGGGCGTCGTGGGCGGTGACGGAGACCGTGGACAGGTGCGGCTGGGCGTGGAGCTGGAGGCCGACCACGGCGGCCAGCAGGACGGCGAGCATCCCGAGCATCTTGTGGACGCGGACGGCAAGGCTTGGCATCGCGAATTCCTCTTCCTGAGGAGGGCGGTCTGCCCTCTTCGCTCTGAAATGCATCCTGCCGAAGCCCCAAACGTGCTTGGAAGCTCTCACTGTGATCGTGAACACGCAATGCGGGAACCGGAAGCCCGGTCAGATCGTGCCAAAAACAGACAGACATGATCCAAGTCGTACCTGGGTCTGTCAGATCAGTGGTGGGAACTCCGTGGGCGCGTGGGACATCGCGGAGGACATCGCGGGGCGGAAGCGGGTACTCCGGCCCGCCGCAGCGAGCCCCGGCGCAACTCCTCCCGGACGGCGGGCCAGTCCTCGACCCACGGCCGGCCCGTCCCGGTCGGCGACTCCAGGGCGAGCGTCGCCAGGTAGGCGCGCTTGAGCGCCGCCCGTTCGTCCTGCACCCGCCCCGCGGACTGCTCGATCCGGCGCAGCCGGGCGTGCAGCCGCTCCAGCGCGCCCCCGCCGGTCAGCAGCCGCCGCGCCTCCGGGCCGAAGCGGAAACCGGGGGCCAGCAGCGGCCAGGCCGACCGCCACACCCGGAACACCTC
Source organism: Kitasatospora sp. NPDC056800 (assembly GCF_042789775.1). Classification (NCBI taxonomy): domain Bacteria; kingdom Bacillati; phylum Actinomycetota; class Actinomycetes; order Kitasatosporales; family Streptomycetaceae; genus Kitasatospora; species Kitasatospora sp. NPDC056800. Next base: position 20,920 of record NZ_JBHUAL010000031.1, read on the forward strand.
GCGGTGGCTCGGCCCCCACTCCCGCTCGGCCTGGGCCAGCCGCTCCAGCGCCGCCGTCTCGGTCGGCGCCGTACAGGTCTCGCGCAGCGCCCGTGAGAGCGCGCCCCAGTCCTCGCCGGGCGCGTGCCGCAGCGCCGCGTGCAGCAGGTGCGCCACCGAACCGTGCACCACCGTGCGCGGCCACTGCTCGGCCGCCGCCTCCGCCAGCACCGCGCCGGTGCCGCCCACCAGCACCCAGACCTCCCGCACCCCGCGCTCGGCGAGCCCCGCCAGCACCTGCGGCCACTGCTCACCGTCCGCGGCCGGCCACAGGCCCAGCACCTCGCGCCGGCCCTCGGTGGAGACCCCGAGCGCCAGGTGCACCAGCGGCCCGCCCGAGCGGCCGCTGCGCACCGAGTCGACGAAGACCACCGGGTAGACCGGGTCGAGCCGCCGCCCGCGCCGCTCGGCGAGCTCGTCCAGCACCTGGTCGGTGATGGCCGAGACGGTCTCCCGGCTCAGCTCCACGCCGTACACCTCGGCCAGGTGCGCCACCAGCTCGCCCGAACTGAGGCCGCGCGCGGTCAGCGAGATCACCAGCCGGTCGAGCCCGGGCAGCCGCCGGGCGCGGGGGAGGACGGCCTTGGGGGTGAAGCTGCCCTCGCGGTCCCGGGGCACCCGCACCTCGACCGGGCCGATCTCGGTGAGCAGCCGTCTGGCCCGGGCGCCGTTGCGGCCGTTGCCGCCGGGACCGGAGCCGTTGCCGGTGCCGCTGCCGGAGCCGCGCAGGTGCTCCTGGAGTTCGAGCTCCAGGGCGCCCTCGATCAGCTGCTTGGCGAAGGCCTGGAGAATCCCGCCGTCGCCCAGCAGCCGGACCGCGCCGGAGCCGACCTGCGCGGCGGCGGCCTCCGCCAACTGCCGCACCAGGCGCTGGTCCACCAGGCCGGCGAGGGCGGCGGGCGGTGCCGCCGGGTCGGAATCAGCTCGCAACTGGGGGTGCCTTCCGTCTGTAGGCCGTTCCGTGCACCGACCGCCCGCTCCGGACGTCCCGTCGGAACGCCAGGTGCGATGCGCCGGCAATCCCCCGGTCACCGCTGCCGGGTACGGTCACGACCGTGACCCCGGCTCCCCGTTTGCGTGCACGCCCGACTACCGTCAGCCGATGATTTCCGCGCCCTTTGGGCGTACACTCACGGCTGTCGGAGCCCGGGGGGCGGCTTCCGAACGGCAGTCACTTCCATCTTGCCGGTTCGGATGCCTGGCGGTAGCCGGTACGGGCATTCGTGAAACCGCAATGCCGAAGCCGGAAGGATGCCCAGATGTGCCCAAGTCAGGACAACTGCGCGGAAAGGGGAACACCCCAGCTCTGCGACCGGGGCATCGAGTTCTACCGCACGGCGCTGGCCGAGGGGGAGGCGGTCGGCGAAGCCCCCGAATGCCTGCTCGCGATGGGTCTGCTGCGCCCGCTGCCCGGCTCCGGTGACCGGCTCGTCCCCGTCCCGCCCGACATCGCCGCCACCGGACTGGCGCGGCCGCTCGAACTCGCCGTACTGGCCCACCAGGAGCGGCTCGCCGCGCTGCACACCTCCTTCCACGCCGCCGAGCACACCTACCGCGACGTCATGCGGCGCGCCAAGTTGCCGATCCGGCTGCTGGCGGGCGAGGAGATCAACCCCGCGCTGGAGAAGGCCGTCGCGGCCTGCTCCGAGGAACTGCTCACCGCCCAGCCGGGCGGCGGCCGCGGCCCCGAGCAACTGGGCGACGCGCTCCCGCGCGACCTCGCCCTGGCCGGCCGCGGCGTGCGCCAACGCACCCTCTACCAGCACACCGTGCGCTCGCACGGCCCGACGCTGGCCTACATCGAGCAGGTCACCGCCCAGGGCGCCCAGGTGCGCACCCTGAACGAGGTCTTCGACCGGGTGATCATCTGCGACCGCTCCACCGCCTTCATCCCGGCCGGCGCCGACCGCCAGGCCGCCGCGATGCTCATCGAACTCCCGCCGCTGGTCGAGTACCTGCTCAAGATCTTCGAGCTGATGTGGGAGCGCGCCGAGCCCGTCACCTACCAGCAGGGCCACCACCGCCCCCGGCTGCTGACCGCCCGCACCCGGCAGAACGTGCTGCGCCTGATGGTCAACGGCTACACCGACGAGGCCATCGCCTCCCGCCTCGGCATGAGCACCCGCACCGTGTCCAGCCACATCCAGAAGGCCAGCGAACTCCTCGGCAGCCGCAGCCGCGGCCACCTCGGCTACATCATCGCCCGCCAGGGCGTCCTGGACGAACCCCTCGACGAACTCTGACCGGCCCGCGCGCCGCGCGCACCGCCCGCTTCGCCTGCCTCACCCGCTTCGCCACCGCCGGACCCGTCACGGGCCGGCGGTGGCGCTTTCGGCGGTGCGCGCCGCCTTATGACAACGGCATTGACGTGTGGCGGCGCCGCCGGTTTCATGGCTCGCACTTCCGGCCCGCGTCACCCCCCACGACCGGTACGGGAGCTTCCCCCACACGCGCACCCCACGACCAAGGCGGTGATCCGTTGGCATCGACGGTGAAGGACACGGGCGGCGGTCCGAGAGCGGACGCGGCAGGAACGCACGTCGCGATGCACAAGTCGCTCGGCCTGCTGGACGGGGCGGCGATCGCCGCCTCCAGCACGGCCGCCACCAGCAGCATCGGGATCGGCCTGGGCCTGATGGCCGGGGTGGTCGGCCTGCACCTTCCGGCGATCATGCTGCTGGCCTTCCTGCCGGTGCTCGCCATCGCCGGCGGGTACGGGCGGCTGAACGCCGTCGAGCCGGACGCGGGCAGCAGCTACCGGTGGGTCGGGCGCACCCTCAGCCCGTGGCTGGGCTTCCTCACCGGGTGGGTGAACACCGTGGGGACCGTCGTCTTCATGGCGTACACCACGACCGTCACCGGCTCCTCGATCGTCCAGCTGCTCGACCAGGCCCACGTCCGCAGCGTGGCCGGGCTGCGGCTCGACGCCGACTCCACCGTCCAGTGCACCCTGATCGGCCTGGTGGTGCTGGTGGGCGCCGCGCTGGTCGCGGTGCGCGGACTGGACCTGGCGGCCCGGCTGCAGAAGGCGCTGCTGGTCTTCGAGTACGCCGTCCTGCTCGGCTTCTGCGGCTACGGGCTGTTCGCCGGCGACCAGCCGTTCTCGCTCCAGTGGTTCAACCCCTTCGACATCCCCTCCTTCGACGCCGTCGCCCAGGGCATGGTGCTGGCGGTGTTCTGCTACTGGGGCTTCGAGTCGGTGTTCAGCGTCGGCGAGGAGGTGCGCGACCCGCGGGACGCCTCCCGGGGCGGCCTGCTGGCCCTGGTGGTGATGCTGGCGCTGTTCCTGCTCGCCGGCACCGCCTTCCAGCGGGTCCTGCCGATCGACGAGCTGGCCGACAACGGCGCCCACGGGCTGACCTACTTCGGCACGAAACTGGCCGAACAGCCGCTGGCCGCACTGCCGTTGATCGCGCTGATGTTCTCCGCGGTGGCCTCGCTGCAGTCCTCGGTGATCCCGACGGCGCGCGGGATGTACGCGATGGGGCGCGACCGGGTGCTCGGCCCGGTCTGGACCCGCCTGCACCCCCGGCACGCCACGCCCGCCGTCGGCACCCTGCTGATCACCGGCGTCGCCGTCGCCCTGGCGCTGGCCTCCATCGCCATCCCGACCGTCAACGACCTGATCTCGGCCGCGGTCAACGCGATCGGCATCGTCGTCGCCCTCTACTACGCGCTGACCGCCGTCGCGGCCGCCGTCCGGTTCCGCCACCTGCTGCGCACCGCCCCGCTGGAGGGGCTGCGCGCGGTGGTCGGGCCGCTGCTGGGCGCGGCGGCGCTGCTCGCCGTCGGCGGCTACCTCGCCTGGACCTTCTACGACTCCACGGACCACTTCGAACTCGCCGCCGACAACGGTTGGTTCGAGCTGTCCGTGGTGATCATGATGATCGTCAGCGGGCTGCCGGCGGCGGCCTGGGCCCGCTGGCGGCGGCGCTCGCCGTACTTCCTGCGGGAGGACGCGGCGGCCGGGTAGCCGCCCGTACGACGCACGACCAGGCACGACCACGCGAGAACGGAGCACCACCCATGACCCAGGCCGATCTGGTCTTCACCCACGGCCCCGTCCACACCGGCGACGCGGCCCGCACCCGGGCGAGCGGGCTGGCGGTCGTCGGCGAGCGGATCGCCGCCGTCGGGCACGACGAGGTCCGGGAGTTGATCGGGCCGCGGACCGAGGTCGTCGACCTCACCGGCAAGCTGCTGCTGCCCGGCTTCCAGGACGCGCACATCCACGCCGTGTTCGGCGGCGCCGAGCTGGCCTCCTGCGACCTCACCGGGACGGTCGGCGTCGCCGACTACCTGGAGCGGATCCGGGCGTACGCCGAGGCCCACCCGGACCAGGAGTGGATCACCGGCAGCGGGTGGTCGATGGAGAGCTTCGAAGGCGGCCTGCCCACCCGGCAGCTGCTCGACTCCGTCGTCCCCGACCGGCCGGTGTACCTCACCAACCGGGACCACCACGGCGCCTGGGCCAACACCCGGGCGCTGGAACTCGCCGGGCTCACCGCCGACACCCCCGACCCGGCCGACGGGCGGATCGAGCGCGAGGCCGACGGCACCCCCGGCGGCACGCTCCAGGAGGGCGCCACCGCCCTGGTCGCCCGGCTGCTGCCGCCCGCCACCGCCGCCGACCGGCTGGCCGGACTGCTCCGCGCCCAGCGGCTGCTGCACTCGCTCGGCATCACCGGCTGGCAGGACGCGCTGCTCGGCGAGTTCAACGGCCAGCCGGACCCGTCCGACGCCTACCTGGCCGCCGCCCGCTCCGGCGCGCTCACCGCCCGGGTGACCGGCGCGCTCTGGTGGGACCGGGACCGCGGCGCCGACCAGATCCCCGACCTCGTGCGGCGGCGCGCGGAACTGGCCCACGGACGGTTCCGGGCCGGCTCGGTGAAGATCATGCAGGACGGCATCGCGGAGAACTTCACCGCCGCGATGACCAGCCCGTACCTGGACGGCTGCGGCTGCGCCACCGCCAACTCCGGCCTCAGCTTCGTCGACCCGGAGGCCCTGCGCGGGTACGTCACCGCACTGGACGCGCTCGACTTCCAGGTGCACTTCCACGCGCTCGGCGACCGGGCCGTGCGCGAGGCGCTGGACGCGATCGAAGCCGCCCGCACCGCCAACGGCCGGCGCGGCGCCCGGCACCACCTCGCCCACCTCCAGGTGGTCCACCCGGACGACCTCCCGCGCTTCGCCCGGCTCGGCGCCGTCGCCAACATCCAGCCGCTCTGGGCCGCGCACGAGCCGCAGATGGACGAGCTGACCATCCCGTTCCTCGGGCCGGAGCGGGCCGCCTGGCAGTACCCGTTCGGCTCCCTCCAGCGGGCCGGCGCCACCCTCGCGGCGGGCAGCGACTGGCCGGTGAGCAGCCCGGACCCGCTGGCGGGGCTGCACGTGGCGGTCAACCGGATGGAGCCGGAGGCCACCGACGGGCGGGTCTTCCTGCCCGAGCAGCGGCTCGACCTGGGCTCGGCCATCGCCGCGTACACGGCCGGCAGCGCGTACCTCAACGGGCACGACGACGCCGGGGTGCTGGCCGTTGGGCGGCTCGCGGACCTGGTGGTGCTCGACCGGGACATCCTCACCGGGCCGCCGGAGGAGATCGCGCAGGCCCGGGTGGAGCGCACCTACGTCGGCGGGGAGCTGGTGCACGCGGCGGACTGACCGCGGCAGGGGGCCGGACGAAGGCCGCCGGTGGTGGGCGCACGGGGGCCCACCACCGGCGGCCCTCGCGTTCCCCGGATCGGGGGTTCGGTGGACGGCGGTTCAGCCCCCGGCGGCCCGCAGCCGGGCCTCGGCGGCGTCCAGCAGCAGGTCCAGGGCGTACGGGTAGCCGCTGCGGCGCATGTCGGCGGTGAGCAGGTGGGCGGTGGCCGCGATGTGGGGGTGCTCGGCGGCGTCGAGCCGGGCGTAGGAGGCCTGCCAGACCTCGAGGTCGGCGCTCTGGGCGGCGGACGGCAGGGCGAGGGTGGCGGCGTCCAGGGCGGCGAAGCCGAGGCTCTGGTCGACGAAGGCGTGGTAGATCCGGACGGCCTCCGGGTCCGGGAAGCCCGCCGTGCGCAGGACGCCGAGGATCGCCTCGACGGCGGCGATCTCGTGGGCGCGGCCGGTGGTGCGGTGGGCGGCGAGGATGGCGGCCTGCGGATGGGCCAGGTAACTGGCGTGGATGCGCAGGCCGATGGCGCGCAGGTCGGCGCGCCAGTCGCCGGTGGGCCGCCAGTCGTGCTGGGCCCGGCCGATCAGCTCGTCGGCGACGGCGAGCAGCAGGTCGTCGGTGCTGTGGAAGTAGCGGTAGACCGCGCTCGGATCGGCCCCGAGCGCGGCGCCCAGCCGCCGCACCGTGAGCGCCTCGGCGCCGTGCCGGCCGATCAGCCGGATCGCGGTGTCGACGATCAGCTCGGCGGACAGCACCACACCCTGCTTGGTGGGGCGCCGCCGCCGCCGTTGCGGCTCGGGGACTACGCGGTCGGTCATGCGCCCGAGGTTATGTCAAGGATGCTGACACAAACCAGGGGTCGGGAGCGGAAGCCCGGCCTCAGCAGGAGACGGTGCGGCACGCGGCCGCCCGGGCGCCGAAGCCGCGGACGGCGGGGAGGCGCGGGAGGCGTGGGAGGCGGGTTCCGGGGCCGCGTCGGACGAGGGCCGGGAGCGGCGCGTACGGGCATTGGTGGGCAGGTCTGCGGCGCCTAGGATGCGATCATGGCTGATTCGGCACCCTCCACCGGCGCTCCCGGACCCCGCGATCCGGAGCTGGGCTTCCCGCGCCCCGGCGAGGTGCTGCAGCGGCTGCGCACCCAGCGCGGCATGTCGCTGCGGCAGGTGGCCGCCGAGTGCGGGCTGTCGGTCTCCTTCCTGGCTTCGCTGGAGCGCGGGGAGACCGACATCGCGCTGGAACGGCTCGGCCGGCTCGCCCGGGTGTTCGGCCACGACGTCGGTTCCTTCCTGGGCTTCTCCCGGGGGCGGGCGACCCCCGCGCTGTTCCCCCGGGAGGGGCAGGAGGAGCTCCAGCGGGCCCCGGGGGTGGTCTACCGGGTGGTGCGCTCCCCGGAGCTCGGCTACCAAGTGGTCACCGGTGACTTCGCGCCGCACAGCGGTCTCGGCGAGGACCTCCAGCACGAGGGGTCCGATCTGATCACCGTCACCCGGGGTGAGCTGGTGGTCCGTTACAACGGGGTGGACCACGTGCTGGGAGCGGGCGACAGCATCCAGTTCTCGGCCGGCCATCCGCACAGCTTCCGCAACGAGACGGACGAGCCGGCCCAGCTGGTGGGGGTCCTCTTCTCCAGCCTCTACTGACTTCCGGGCGTCGCCGCCTGCTCGCCAACTGCCCCACGGACAGCGGTCCGTGGGGCAGTCGGCGTTTCGGTCCCGGGATGTCGCCGCGGGGACTGCCCGTCTCGACGTGAGCGATATTCTGCTCTACGGTGCTCTATATCGAACAATCGAGGAGATCCAGAGGAGCTCGGAGATGACGATGCCGACCCCGCCGCTCGAGGGCGCCGCGCGCGAAGCCGTCCCGGACGCAGGCCCGCCCGTGGGGACCGACGAGCGGCGGGGCCGGGGGACCGGCGCGGCCCCGCGTGTGGCGCTCGTGGTGGTCTGGAGCTCCGGATTCATCTCCGGCAAGCTCGGCCTGCGGCACGCCGCGCCGTACACCTTCGCGACCTTGCGGTTCGCGATCGCCGGGCTGGTACTGCTGGCGATCGCCGGAATCCGCCGGGAGCGCCTGCCCCGCGGGCGCCTGCTGCTGCACCTGGCGGTGGCGGGTGTGCTCGTCCAGGGCGTGCAGTTCTCCAGCATCTACATGGGCATGAAGCTCGGGGTGTCCTCCGGGCTCGCCGCGCTGGTCATCGCGCTCTACCCGCTGACCACATCGCTGCTGGCGGTGCCGCTGCTCGGTGAGCAGGTCACCCGCGGCCAGTGCCTGGGCCTGGTGCTCGGGCTGGGCGGCGTCGCGCTGGCCGTCGCGGACCGGATCGACCTGTCCGGCGGCTACCTGCTGGGCCTCGGCTTCCTGTTGCTGGGCCTGCTCGGCATCTCGTACGGCACCGTCCACCAGAAGCGCCATTGCGCGCGGATGGAGCCGGTGGGCGGCAACGCGGTGCAGCTGCTGGCCGCCGCGGCGGCGGCGCTGGTTCCCGCGCTGCTGGTCGAGGGCTGGTCCGTGGAGTTCACCGCCTCGTACTGGCCGGTGCTGCTGTGGACGGCGCTGATCAACTCGATCGTCGGCGTGGGCCTGCTCTACCACCTGCTGCAGCGGCACGGCACGAGCCAGGTCAGCAGCCTGTTCTACCTGGTCCCGATGTGCACCGCCGCCTTCGCCGCGGTGCTGCTCGACCAGCCGCTCGGCGCGCTGACCCTGGCCGGGCTGGTCCTCGCCTCGGCCGGCACCTTCCTGGCGAACCATGTCCACCGCTGACCGGCGGGAGGGCCGGACGCTCGACCCGGCCGGTCCGCGCCCTCCTCAGGCTCCGGCCGCCGCCCGCTGGACCGTCTCCCGCTGGTCGGCGATCAGGTCCTCGATGTCGTCGGCGCAGTCGCCGAACCGGTGTTCGCTCCGGCGGCCCCGCGCACCGCCCGCGCCGACCCCCACCGGCGCACTGACCGACACCCCTCCCGCACCGCACGTCCACTGTGAGGCCGACCCATCATGACCAACGTCGCCGTGCTCAACTACGGCCAGGGCCACGACTACCCCGGGATGTTCCCCGAACTCGCCGACAAGCTGCAGGTGTTCAGCCAGAACGAGCTCAAGAACACCGAGCGGCTGGCCCGTTACGAGTACGTCCCGGACTCCGACGCCGTCCCCTACGCGGAGCTGGCGATCCGCCGGCTGCACCGGCAACGGCCGTTCACCCACATCATCACCGACAACGAGTACGACCTGGAACGGGCCGCCCGGATGCGCGCGGACTTCGGCCTGGGCGGCCAGACCCCGGACAGCGCCCGGTCGTTCCGCGACAAGGCGGTGATGAAGGAGGTCGCCGGCCGGGCCGTGCCGACCGCCCGCTGGGCCCGGCTCGACACGGTCGTCGACCTCACCGGCTTCATCGAGGCGGTCGGCTACCCCGTGGTCGTCAAACCGGTCAGCCAGGGCGGCTCGCGGGACATCGCGGTGCTGCACGGGGACGAGGAACTGCTCGCCTTCGCCCGGCGGCGCTGGCGCGAGGACCTGATGGCCGAGGAGTTCGTCGACGGCCCGATGTACCACGTCGACGCGGTGCTCGGCGACGGCTACCGCTTCGTCGCCTCCTCCCGCTACCTGCGCAGCTGCCTCGGGGTCTTCACCGGGCAGAACAACGGCTCGGTCCAGCTGCACCCGGAGAGCGGGATGGCCCGGCGGCTGGAGGAGTTCCTCGACCGGACGCTGTCCGCCTTCGACGTCCCGCCGGTCAGCGCCTACCACCTGGAGGTGTTCCACACACCGGACGACGAGCTGGTGATGTGCGAGATCGCCTCGCGGGTCGGCGGCGACCGCATTCCGTGGCTCACCCGGGCCACCTACGGGGTGGACCTGCACACCTCGGTGCTGCGCCAGTCCGCCGGGCTGCCCGTCCAGCCGCCGCCGGCCGCGCCGCCGACCGAGGTGCACGGCTCGGTGTCCGTCCTGCCGCAGGGGCGGCCGGTACGTGCGCCGGGGCGGCCGCCGTTCCCGTGGGTGCGGCACTACCAGGTGAACGAGGAACTGGAGCCCGGGGCGGTCACCCTCTACAGCGCCTCGCACCTGTGCTTCGTGATCGTCGCGGGTGCCGACGCGGAGCAGGTCGAGGAACGGTTGTTGCGGGCCGAGGCCTGGCTGATGGCGAACCTGGAGGAGTGCTGATGCCGTACAGGATCCTGGTCAACGCGAAGAGCGACCCGGGCGGGCCGGGCTACCACCAGCGGTTGACCGGCGAGGAGCACTCCACGGAGGCGGTCAACACCGCGCCGGCTGCCCTGCGTTCGGCGGGCGGGCTGGTCTGACGGTGCGGCGCCGACCGCTGGTCAGCACTCTGGTCCGGCGTCCGACCGGTCCGCCGAGCCAGCCGTCCGAGTCGGGACGCTGGAACGGTTCCACCCCCTCCGGCCTGCGGTTTCACACCTGCCTGGAACGGCCGGCCGGAACGCTCCGGGGCCTGCCGCGGGCGAGTGCGGCCAGGACGGCGGTGCCGAGGGGGGAGCCGGGGGCGGCGAGTGCGTAGGGGAGGGAGAAGTGGTTGTGGGCGGGGGCGACGAGGTCGGTGAGGGCGGTGCGGGGGCGTAGGGCGGCGGCCATCAGGGTGTGCTGGCGGGCGTACTCGGCGGTCTCGTCGGCGCCGCGGGCGAGGACGACCGGGGGCAGGCGCGGCGGGAGGTGGTGCAGCGGGCTGTTGCGGTGGGCGGCGGCCGGGTCGAGGGCGAGCGCGTCGTTGACGTAGCAGAGGCGGACGGGTTCCAGGTCGTACATGCCGCTCAGCAGGGTGGCGCCGGCGATCGCGGCGGAGACGTCGGGCCCGTGGTGGGGGGTGCCGGGGACGCGGGGGAGGAGGGCCATGGCGGCGAGGTGGGCGCCGGCGGAGTGGCCGGCCAGGTGGAGGCGGTCGGGGGCGAAGCCGAGGGCGTCGGCGTGGCGGTGGAGCCAGTGGACGGCGCGCCGGACCATGGCGACCATGTCGTCCAGCCGGGTGGCGGGGGCCAGGCCGTAGCCGACGACCGCGACGGCGGCGCCGGCCCGGAGCAGCGGCGGGGCGGGGAAGGCGGAGTCGTCCTTGGACAGTTCCTGCCAGTTGCCGCCGTGGACGAAGACCAGGAGCGGGGGCGGGCCGTCAGGGCCGTCGGGGCCGTCGGGGGCGGGGAAGTAGTCGAGGGTCTCGGCCGGGTGCGGGCCGTACGGGAGGCCGGTGAGGACGGGGTGGCGGCGGCGGGCGTTCGCGCTGTCCCGTGCGTAGCGGTCCAGGTAGGCCCGGAGGTCGGGGACGCGGTGGCTGGGGGTGTACTGGCGGTCGAGGGCCGCGCGGTCCATGCCCCGGTAGACGGGGACGGGGGCGCGGCCGGGTATGAGCGTCGGGGCCGGGCTCTCGGGCACGGGAGGTTGCCTCCGCGGTACGTCGGTGGAGCCGTCGGACGTGGAGCCGTCGGACGGTGAAGGGGCAAGGCGGTGAAGGGGCAAGGCGGTGTCGGGAGCGGTCAGTCGAGGATGGTGACCGTCTGGTCGAGCGGAGCCCGGCCCACCCGGTAGCGGGGGGCGGCCGGGTCGGGGTGGCCCACGGAGAGGCCGCAGAAGAGCACGAGGGAGGCGGGCGGCGACAGGACGTCCGCGACGGTGCGGTGGTAGACGGACCAGGCCATCTGCGGGCAGCTGTGCAGCCCTTCGGCGCGCAGCAGCAGCATGACGGTCTGCAGGTACATCCCGAGGTCGGCCCACTGGGCCGGGCCCATCGACCGGTCGATGTAGCTGAACAGCGCGGTGGGCGCGCCGAAGCAGTCCCAGTTCCGGACGACGGCCCGCTGCCGGGCGTCCCGGTCCTCGCGGGGGATGCCGAAGGCGCGGTAGCGCTGTTCGGCGGCCTCCCGGCGCCGTTCCTGGTAGGGGGACTTGAGTTCGGGCGGGTACATCTCGAACTCGGGGTCGTCGCCCTGGTCGCCGGAGGAGGCGCGGGCGACGGCGAGCCGCTTGAGCCGTTCCAGCCGCTCCCCGGTGACCAGGTAGGTGTGCCAGGGCTGGAGGTTGGCGCCGGAGGGGGCGCGGGACGCGGCCGCGAGCACCCGTTCGAGCACCTCCCTCGGTACCGGTTGGTCGGTGAACCCCCGCACCGCCCGACGGGTCTCGACAGCCTCGTAGACGTCCACCAGCCGCGTCCTCACACCTCGCCCGACCGTTCCGGGGCCGCGTCCGGCACTGCCGGGCGTCCCGTTGCTGCAACGGTTCGGGCGCGGAGGAGGTGACGGCCGGGGGCCGAGGTCCCGCCGGACGGGTGTCAGCCGCCGACGGCGTAGCGGTCCAGGGTGCGGACGTACTCGGCGGCGCCCATCCGGCCGACCGACCCCAGCCGGTCCAGGTCGAGGTGGAAGCCGGTCTCGTCGACCAGTCCCTCCTCCGCGACGACGTGGACGACCTCGCCGATGACCACGGAGTGGTCGCCGACCGGCACCACCGAGGAGGTGCGGCACTCGAAGGCGAGCGGCGAGCCGTCGATGCGCGGCGAGCGGACGGCGTGCCCGGGCAGGGCGCGCAGCCCGGCCAGCTCGTACTCCGACTCGCCGTACGGGAGCGGTTTCGCCGTGGTGGTGGCGGCCTCGGCGTGCTTCTCGATCAGGACGTTGACGGTGAACTCCCCGGTGCCGCCCTCGGCGGGGAGGCGGGCGTTGCGGCAGGAGTCCTTCTCGGTGCCGTCGGCCCGCCGGCTGGCGCAGAAGAGCAGCGCCATCGGGGAGTAGCCCACGGCCGTGTAGTACGAGAAGGGCGCCAGGTTGACGGCCCCGCCGGGGGAGACCGTGCTCACCATGGCGATCGGCCGGGGGACCACGCTCCACAGCAGCAGGCGCTGGCGCTGGCGGGCGGTCATGGATGCCACGTCGACGTGCAGCATGGCTCGGTCGCTCCTACGGGCTTCTGGTGGGGTGGCGGTGAGCGGGAGGGCCGCTACACCGGGCTGGTGGCGAGCACCTCGGTGTGCGGGTTGCCGCGCAGCTGCCGCAGGTCGCGGAAGGGGAGGGTGATCCGGCGCAGCAGGTAGTCCTCCCCGGAGGTGCCGCCGGTGCCCTGCTGCCCGCCGACCATCTTGGTCACCAGGCCCAGGTGGGCCACCTTCCAGCGCCAGTAGCCGTTGCCCACGTCGAGCAGCGCCTCGGCGACCCGGTGCGGGCCGCCGCAGGCGACGCCGAGGCGGCAGACGTCGGCGGCGCTCAGGCCCTGCCGGTGGGCGTCGGCCAGGAAGGCCCGGTACAGCTCGCTCGTCTCGGTGCCGTCCTCCAGCAGCCGGCCGAGCACCCGGAACTGCTGCGACTGGGCGCCGCTGGCGGTGCCGAGGTAGGGCCGGAACCGGACGAAGTGCCGCAGCGGGAGGCGTTCCAGGACGATCACCTGCTCGTGCAGGACGCGGAGCAACTCGGCGGCCCGCTGGAGGAGTTCGACCCCGTCCTCGGCTCCGCCGGCCGGGTCGCCGGGGGCGTTCAGGAGGTCCCGGGCCAGCCGGAGGTCGGCCACGATCTGTTTGAGCCACAGCTCGCAGGACTGGTGGGCGACGATGAAGAAGTGCTCGGCCAGGGCGACGCTCCGGTCGGTGGACTCGGGGAAGCGGGTCTGCTGGAGCGAGAGCAGGGTGTCCATCTGGAGGTAGGTGGAGTAGGTCAGGTCGGTCATCGTCTCGGTGACGGCTTCGGTCATGGTCAGCTCCGCATCAGAGGGCCCGCGCCGGGCGCGGGGTGGAGTCGCCCGGGGTGGAGTCGCCCGGGTCGGCGGTGCTCGGGTCGGCGGTGCTCGGGGCCGGGAGGCGCGGTGCCGGGGCGGCCGCCGCGTCGACGGTCACTGCGTCGACGGTCACCGCGTCGAGGAAGGCGGTGAGGTCGGCGAGGACGCCCTCGGGGTGCTGGAACAGGTGGAAGTGGTGGCCCTCGCGTTCGAGGAGGCTGAACGGCCCGGTGGTGACGGCCGCCCACTCGGCGACCAGGGCGCGGTCGACCAGCGGGTCCAGGGTGCCGTGGTGGCAGCGGACCGGGCAGGCCAGCGGCGCGGTCCGCGGCTCCACCCGGTACTGCTCGTGCGCGGTGAGGTCCGCGCGCAGGACGGGCAGGACGGCCTCCGCGACCTCCGGCTCCTCGGGGAGGTCCGGGTCGATGCCGCCCAGGGAGCGGATCAGGGACCACAGGACCTCGTCGGACAGTCCGCCGGCCCGGATCCGTCCGGCCCGGCCGGGCGGCGGGCAGCTGGAGGCCAGCAGGCCGGCCGGCGGGCGCCCCAGGGTGCCGAGGGTGACGGCGGTCTCGTAGCCGACGAGGGCCCCGAGGCTGTGCCCGAACAGCACGGTGGGCAGCGGCGGCAGGCGCAGGAGTTCGGAGGCCAGCTCCGCGCTCAGCGCGCGCACGTCGGTGGACGGCGGTTCGCCGAAGCGGTCGCCGTGCCCCGGGTACTGCACCGCCAGCAGCTCGACGGTCGGGGGGAGGGCGGTGGACCACGGGCCGTAGCCGGCCGCGCTGCCGCCGGAGTGCGGGAGGCAGACCAGCCGTGCCGTGGCCGCGGGCGCTCGGACCAGTGTCCGCAGGCAGTGGTCGCGGCGGGTACGAAGCATGACGGAACTCCTCCGCTTCGGAGTACGGGTGCTTCGGCAGGTGTCCGCAATCTTTCGGCTCTTCCTCCCTGACCGGACCGGCCACGAAAGAGTTCTGACACAACTGAAAGAGATCCGACACAACTGGCGCGGGCCGGTTCGGGCCTCTGTGAGGATCCGGTCACCGGGCCCGTGCCGAGCACTGCACGCAGTGCGTTTCCCGTCTTCCGTGGGGTTTGTGGACGATGAGCCGAACCGTGACCGCCTCGCTCGACCTGACCGACTCACGCACCTTCCTGGCGCACGATCCCTTCGAGTTCTTCGCCGGGGTACGGGCGAACGAGCCGGTGTACTGGCACGCCGCCGCGGCCGACCGGCCGGGCTTCTGGGTGGTGGCCGGGTACGCCGACGTGGTCGCCTGCTACGGCGCCGCCGACGCGCTCGCCTCGGGCCGCGGCACCGTGCTCGACGTGCTCCTGCGCGGCGACGACTCGGCCGGCGGCCGGATGCTCGCCGTCACCGACCGCCCCCGCCACCGCGGGCTGCGCGCGCTGCTGTGGCGGGCGCTGTCGCCGAAGGTCCTCGACACCGTGGCCCGCAAGGTCGAGCGGCGCACCGCCGGACTGGTCGGCGCCGCGCTCGACGCGGACACCGTGGACTTCGCGACCGACGTCGCCGAGCACGTGCCGATGAACACCATCTGCGACCTGCTGTCCGTCCCGGAGGCGGACCGGCCGGACCTGCTGCACTGGAGCAAGGGCGCGCTGACCGGGGCGGACGAGCTCGACTCGCTCGAGTCCCGCAACGAACTGGTGCTGTACTTCATGGACTTGGCGCAGCAGCGGCGCGAGTCCCCGGGCGAGGACGTGATCAGCACGCTCGCCACCGGCCTGGTCGACGGCGAGCCGCTGAGCCTGGACGACATCGCGCTCAACTGCTACAGCCTGATCATCGGCGGCGACGAGTCCTCCCGGGTCTCCGCCGTCAGCACGGTCAAGGCGCTGGCCGAGAACCCCGCGCAGTGGCGGGCGCTCCGGGACGGCCGGGTGGACCTCGACTCCGCCGTGGAGGAGGCCCTGCGCTGGGCCACCCCGGCGTTCCACTTCGCCCGCACCGCCACCCGCGACCAGCTGATCGGCGGCCAGGAGGTGCGGGCGGGGGACATCGTGTCGCTGTGGAACATCTCGGCCAACAACGACGAGCGGGCGTTCGCCGAGCCGCGCTCCTTCGACCTCTCCCGCTCCCCGAACAAGCACGTCGCGCTGGGCCACGGCGCCCACTTCTGCCTGGGCGCCTTCCTCGGCCGGGTCGAACTGCGGGCGCTGCTGGGCGTGTTGGCCGAGGCGGTGCGCGGCGTGGAGGTGACCGGGCCGGCCACCCGGATCCGGTCCGCCTTCCTCAACGGCTACAGCTCCCTGCCGGTGCGGCTGCTCCCGCGCTGAGCATCCCGGGCGGGGCCCGGGATCCGGAAACGAACGGAGAAGAGGGACAACCATGCGGGTGACGGTCGACCGACAGCGCTGTATCGGCTCGGGGATGTGCGTGATCACCGCGGACGAGGTCTTCGCCCAGCGGGACGAGGACGGCACCGTCCGGCTGCTCGGGGCGGAGGTGGCGGACGAACTCGGGGACCGGGTGCGGCAGGCCGCCCACCTCTGCCCCTCGCGGGCGATCACCGTCGGCGTCGGGCCGGAGGTGGAGCGGTAGCGCGCGCAGCGAGCCGGGGCGCCCCCGAGGGAGGCGCCCCACCGGCGTTCCCGGACCCTTCCCGGACCGCCCCCGCTACGCGGTGAAGGCGGCGAAGTCGACCGCGCCGACCCGCTCCGGGTCCAGCAGGATCTGGATCCGGGTGATCCGCCCGCCGCGCACCGAGAAGCCCATGACCGAGGTCGGCGCGCCGTCCCGGGTGACCAGGGCGCCGGGGACGCCGTTGACCAGCACCGGGAAGACCGCCACCCCGCCCTGGCGGAACAGCGAGGCGCGCCCCGCCACCGGCCGGGCGCCGCGGATCGAGGCGGTGGCGGCGGCGAGGGCGGGCCCGCCGTCCGCGCGCAGCTCGACGTCCGGGTCGAGGACGGCCACCAGCCCGTCCAGGTCGCCGTCCCGGGCCGCCGCGAAGAAGGCGTTCACCAGCGTGCGGCGGGTCGCGAAGTCGCCGCCGGAGTCCGCCTCGCGCTCCTCCTGCACCCGGCGGCGCCCCCGGCTGGCGAGCTTGCGGGCCGCCGCCGGGGTCTTCCCGACGACGGCCGCGATCTCGTCGAAGGGCAGGTGGAACATGTCGTGCAGGACGAAGGAGACCCGCTCGGCCGGGGCGAGGGTGTCCAGCACGATCAGCAGGGCGAGGCTGACCGAGTCGCTCAGCAGCGCCTCGTCCTCCGGGCCGTTGGACGGCTCCTGCCCGACGACGACGTCCGGCAGGTGCACCCCGACCGGGTCCTCGGGCCGGGCGGCGCGGGAGCGGAGGATGTTCAGACAGATCCGGCCGATCACCGTGGTGAGCCAGCCGGCGAGGTTCGCCACCTCGTCGGCGTCGCTGCGGCTGAGTCTGATCCAGGTCTCCTGGACGGCGTCCTCGGACTCCGCGTGCGAGCCGAGCATGCGGTACGCCACGGCCCGCATGTGCGGCCGGTGCCGCTCGAACTGCTCTGCCAGCCGATCGTGGTCGGGCACGGTCACATTCCTCGGTCGGGAGGGGTCATCACTACGGGGGCGGCGAGCCGCCCCCGTCGTTCGTGGACCTTACTTGGAGCGCGGGATGATCACACTGGGTATCACACATATCACACGACTCCGGAGGGGCGAGAGGCCATGACCCTCTCCCTCACGGAGTCGCGACGCCGGCGGCTGACCCTGTTCGCGATGTGCATGGCCACGTTCATGACCTCGCTCGACCTGACCATCGTGAACGTGGCCCTCCCGTCGATGCAGAGCGAACTGCACATGGGCGCCGCCGAGCTGGAGTGGGTGATCAGCGCGTACTCGCTGAGCCTGGCCGCGGTCATCCCGGCCAGCGGGGCGCTCGGCGACCGGTACGGCCGCAAGCGGATCTTCCTGACCGGGATGGTCGTCTTCTCGATCGGCGTCGTCGCCTGCGCCGTGGCCTGGAACGCGCTCTCGCTGATCGCCTTCCGGGCGGTGCAGGGCCTGGGCGGGGCCGCGATGCTCGCGCTGGGGCTGTCCATCATCACGGAGACCTACCCGAAGGAGCAGCGGGCCTCCGCGATCGGCGCCTGGGCGGCGATCGGCGGCACCGGCTTCGGCGCGGGCCCGGTCGGCGGGGGCATCCTGCTGACCTTCTTCGGCTGGCAGTCGGTCTTCTGGATCAACCTGCCGTTCGCCGCCCTGGGCATCGCCTGCACCTTCCTGGCGGTGCGGGAGTCGCGCAACCCGCAGGCCCGCCGGCTCGACGTGCCGGGGATCGTGCTCAGCGCGCTCGGGCTGGTCTGCCTCACGCTCGGCTTCGTCGAGTCCGCCGACCACCCGTGGGGCTCGGCCGTGGTGGCGTTCCCGCTGGCGGCCGGGGTGGTCCTGCTGCTGGCCTTCCTCGGGTGGGAGCGCCGTGCCCCGCACCCGATGATGCCGCCCGCCCTGCTGCGCGCGCGCAGCTTCGCGAGCGCCTCGGGGATCTACCTGCTGTGCTACGGCGGCATGAGCGGCGCGCTGTTCTGGGTGACGCTGTACTTCCAGGACGTGGCGGGCTGGTCGGTGCTGCGCACCGGGCTGTCGTGGCTGTTCATGAACATCCCGTTCCTCACCATGGCGCAGTTCGGCGGCCGCCTGGACTCGCGGTTCCGCTCGGTGACGGTGGCCGTCTCGGGGATCCTGCTGGCCGCGGTCGGGGTGTTCCTGCTCAGCCGGGCCGGGACCACGCCCTTCGCGGTCAGCGCGCTCGGGTACGTGCTGTACGGCGGCGGGTTCGGCACCTTCGTGCCCGCCGTGACCCACGTGGCCATGCGGGACGTGCCCCCGGGGGCCTCCGGCGCCGCCTCGGGCGTGCTGAACGCCTCGCGGCAGATCGGCAGTTCGGTGTGCCTCGCGGTGCTGGGCGCCGTCGGCGTCAACTCGGCGGTCTCCGCCTGGCAGGAGAAGACGGCCGGGCTGGACGGGGCCCAGCGGGCCCAGGTGCTGGAGCGGTCGCGGGAGGTCGGCGGCGGCCGGCTGCACACGGTGGTGGAGGCGCTCGGCGAGCCGTTCCGGCAGCCGGCCGTCGACTCCTTCCTGCACGGCTACCAGCTGTCGATCGGGATCGCCGCCGCGGCCACGGCGGTGGCGGCGGTGCTGGCCTGGGCCGGGTTCCGGCAGCGCGCCGGACAGCTGCCGATGGCCCCGGAGCCGACCACCCCGGAGTCGAGTACTCCGGAGCCGGCCGGACCCCGACCGGCGGGCGGTTCGTCCGCCGACGAGGTGACGGTGGCCGGAAAGGGTCTGCGCCCCCGTCCGTGACCCATGTCACGCGGGTGCGCGGATAGAGCTCGGGCAAGGTAGGAGGTGGTCCGAACCACCGGTACGTCGCGCCCGCTCCCGGATTCCAGGGGGGCGGGCACGGCGCTGCCGAGGGCCGAGTGCCCAGCAGCAAACGTGTGCTTACCAGTCGGTGAACGTGTGCAACCGGGCCTTGCGGAGCCCCGCCCCGGCGGGAGGCCGCGGGCCCGGCCGTGAGCCGCGCCGGGCGTCGATTCCCACTGCCTTCGGGGCGGTTCGTACGAGAAAGCAAGGAAAGCCGAGACTGCCTTTTTCTCTGACGAGGGAGACACCCTTGAGCAAAGGTGTCACGTTAATACGATGGCCCATCGAGGCGGACAAACGGAATCACTGCCGAAAGGCGGGAATTCCCTGCCTGCTCGTCGTGGAGGCCGGCAATGACGCTCCCGTGTGCGTCGACCCCGGGGAGGACTGGATCAGGTCGCCGGCCCCGCGCGGGGACGTCGAGGCGCGCATCCAGGCGCTGTCCCAACGCGTGTACGGGCGCAGGGTCCCGACCGTCGACTCCACCGGGGTGCTCTGCTTCGGCGGCAACTCGGTCGCCATCTCCACCACCCAGGTGGGGATCATGGAGGAACTCGTCGCCCACTACGGCGAGGTGGTGTACCGGGCCGAGCTGGAGCAGCAGGTGGTCCGGGCCACCGGAGCGATCTCCAGGAACGCCCTGGACCTGCAGATCATGCGGCTGCGGAGGCGGATCTCCGAGGTCGGCCTCTGCATCCGGACGGTGTGGGGCCGCGGCTACATCCTGGAGGCGGACGGCCTGTGACCGGCGGCGCCGACCGCGGCTGACACCCCGCGCGGGCGGCACACCGCGAAGCCCGTACGCCGTACAGCCGGCACGCCGCCACCCCGGCGTGCGGCCGGTGCCCTCTGCCCGTACCTCACACGGGCAGAGGGCGTCCCGCCGGGCCGGGCTCAGGCGTCGAGCGAGGCCTGGACGTCCGGGGTGATGTGCGGGTCGGCCTTGTCGATGCTCCAGGTGCCCGCGGTGTACGCGGGGATCTCGGCGACGGCCTCCGTCATCGGAACTCTCCTTCGAACGGTCGTGAGTCACAAGCCCCGCGGTGCGCGGGTCATCAGTACGACGGACCGTGAACCCGGAAGGTGACCGATGGATCAGCGCCAACTGCTGGCGGAATTCTTCGAGGAGAGCCGAACGGCGCTGCTGGGGCTCGCGTACCGCATCCTCGGCTCCCGGGAGGAGGCCGAGGACGCGGTGCAGGAGACCTGGCTGAGGCTGGACCGCGCCGACACCACGGCGGTGCGCAACCTGCCCGGCTGGATCCGCACCGTCGCCTCCCGGGTCTGCCTGGACGCGCTGCGCAGCCGGTCGGGTGGCCAACAGCGGTGCGGGGGCGAGGAGTTGACGCACACCTGCGGCCCCGGCGCGGAGGCGGACCCGGAACAGGAGGCGCTGGCGGCCGAGTCGGTGGGCCTCGCGCTGCGGGTGGTCCTGCACGCGCTGAGCCCGGCCGAGCGGGTCGCGTTCGTGCTGCACGACGTCTTCGGGGTGCCCTTCGACGAGATCGGCGCGCTCCTCGACCGCAGCCGGACCACCGCCAAGAAGCTGGCCAGCCGGGCCCGGCAGAAGGTGCGGTCCCCGCTGGAGCGGCACCCGGTGGAGCCGGAGCGCCACCGGGAGGCGGTGGCGGCCTTCCGGCTCGCGGCCGCCACCGGGGACACCGGGCTGATCGCCGCCGCCCTGGCGCCCGACGTGGTGCGGGCCGTCCCGGCCCCGACTCCGGCCCCCGCCCGGCCGCCCCGACCAGCGCGGGCGGAGCGCCTCTTTCGCAAATCTTTTTCCGCCGAACGGCCCGGCCGGGGCCCGTGCCAGAGTCGGTGTGCGGCGGCCGAGGACCAGGCCGCGCACCAGGACGTACGCCGTGACCAGGACGTACACCGTGACCGAGGACAGCGCGACCGTCGGCTCCCGACGGGACGCCAGGAGGTTCCTCCCCATGCCCCCCACGCCCATGACGGGGGCCGGCGGCCGCACGACGGCCGGACCGGTCTCCGCGACCGCGTTCAGAACCCTGATGGCGGGCTTCCCCGCCGGCGTCGCCGTCATCACCGCCGCAGACGAGGCCGGCCGACCGTACGGCACGACCTGCACGGCGATCTCCAGCGTGTCGGCCGACCCGCCCACCCTGCTGGTGTGCCTGCAGCGCTCCAGCCGTACCCTCGCCGTCCTCGAACGGAGCGGCGGCTTCGCGGTGAACCTGCTCGACGACCGGGCCCGCGCCGTCGCCGAACTCTTCGCCGCCCGGGGACCCGACCGCTTCGAGCACGTCGGGTGGACCGCCCGCCCGGACTGGGCCGGCCCGCACCTCGACCGGGCCGCGCACTCCGTCGCCGACTGCCGGATCACCGGCTCGGTGACCGTTGCCGACCACGTGGTGCTCTTCGGAGAGGTCTACCGGGCCGCCGCGGCGGACGACGGACGGCCGCGGCCGCTGGTCCACGGACTGCGCGCGTACTGGTCCCTCGGCGGCCGCGGCGCCCTGCCCGACGCACCACCGGACCCGACCACGGAGGCCCAGAGATGACGACCTACGGAATATCCCTGCTGCCCGACACCCCGCCGCTGGTGCGCAGTGCCGAGGAGTACTACGGCAACCTGCTGGCGGTGTCCGAACTGGCCGACGACCTCGGCCTCGAGTACGTCAAGATGACCGAGCACTACCTGCACGCCTACGGCGGCTACTGCCCCGACCCGCTCGCCTTCCTCTCCGCCGTCGCCGCGCGCACCAGCCGGGTGCGGCTGATGACCGGCGGCATCCAGGCCTCCTTCCACCACCCGATCCAGCTCGCGGCCCGCACCGCGCAGCTCGACGCGCTCAGCGGCGGCCGGCTGGACGTCGGCTTCGCCCGCGCCTTCCTGCCGTACGAGTTCGACGCCTTCGGCATCGACCTGGACAGCAGCAAGGACCGGTTCCGGGCGGTGGTGGACGCGGTGGTGCGGCTGTGGACCGAGTCCCGGGTGAGCGAGGACACCCCCTTCTTCCGCTACCGGGACGCCGACTCCCTCCCGCTGCCCACCCAGGACCCCCACCCCCCGGTGTGGGCCGCCGCGCTGATCACCCGCTCCAGCTTCGAGTGGATCGGCGACTCCGGCTACAACCTGCTGATCGCCTCCGCCCCCAGCCGCGAACAGGTCGGCCAGGTACGGGAGATGATCGACCTGTACCGGCAGCGCTTCGCCGCGGCGCCGAAGAACGCCGGCCGCCGGCCCCAGGTCGCGATCAGCGTCGCGCTGTACCTGGCCGACTCCGACGAGGAGGCCGTGGCGGAGGGCAACGCCGCGCTGCGCCGGCACTGGGACACCTTCGGCGCGGCCGCGGAGTCCTGGCGCGAGCGCAGCTCGACCTCCTACCAGGGCTACCGCGAGGCCATGGTCGACAAGCACCAGGCCGGCCCCAGCGAGGCGGCGGGCCTGGCGGTGATCGGCTCCCCGCGCAGCGCGGTCGAGCAACTGCGGCGCATCGAGGCCGAGTTGGGGACGGACGTGGTGCTGTTCCAGCTCGACTACGGCCAGCAGTCGCTGGAGAGCATGTCGCGCAGCCTGAAGCTGTTCGCCACCGAGGTCCGCCCGCGGCTGGGCGAGGCGCCGTGACCGCGCCCGTCCGTACGGTGGCCGCACCCGCGGCCGCGCGAGCCCGTACGGTCGCCGAACTGTTCGAGGAGCAGGCGGCGCTCCGCCCTGGGGCGACGGCCGTGCTGTACCGGGACACCGCGCTCGACTACGGCCGGCTCAACGCCCGGGCCAACCGGCTGGCCCGGCTGCTGATCGACCGCGGCGTCGGCCCGGACCACCTGGTGGCGCTGGCCGTGCCGCGCTCGCCCGAGCTGGTGGTGGCCCAGCTCGCCGTGCTCAAGGCGGGCGGCGCCTACCTGCCGCTCGACCCCCGCTACCCCGCGTCCCGCAAGGCCTTCATGGTGCGGGACGCGGCACCGCGGCTGCTGCTGCGCACCGCGGCCGCCCGGCCCGAGGGCGTGGAACTGGACGAGGTCGTGCTCGACTCCGCGGAGTGCGCGGCGGCCTGCGCCCGGTACGGCGACGGGAACGTCCGGCAGGACGAGCGCCTGGCTCCGCTGTCGCCGCACCACCTGCTGTACGTGATCTACACCTCCGGCTCCACCGGCACCCCGAAGGGCGTCGCCGTCCCCCAGGAGGGCGTCGCCGACCTGGTCGCCACCCAGGCCGAGCACCTGCGCCCGGCCCCCGGCGAGCGGGTGCTCTCCTGGGCCTCGGTCAGCTTCGACGCCGGGTTCTGGGACCTCTCGCTGGCCCTGCTGCACGGCGCCGCCCTGGTGGTCGCCGACGACGAGGACCTGCTGCCGGGCGACGCCCTGCACGGGACGCTGGCCAGGCACGCGATCGACCACGCCACCCTGCCGCCCGCCGCACTGAGTGTGACGGACAGTCAGAACGTGCTCCAGGGCGGCACGGTGACCTCCACCGGCGACGCCTGCACCCCCGCACTGCTGGGAGCCTGGGCGCCCGGGCGCCGGATGTTCAACGGCTACGGCCCCACCGAGGTGACCGTCGGCTGCACCCTCGCCGGGCCGATCGACGCGGCGGACGGGGTCGACATCGGCGTCCCCTGGACCGGGGCGCGGGTGTACGTGCTGGACGAGCGGCTGCGGCCGGTGGCCGGCGGCGCGGAGGGCGAGCTCTACCTGGGCGGCTCCGGGCTGGCCCGCGGCTACGTCGGCCGCCCCGGGCTGACCGCGACCCGCTTCCTGCCCGACCCGTTCGGTCCCCCCGGCGCCCGGATGTACCGCTCGGGCGACCGCGGCCGGCGCACCGCCGACGGCCGGTTCCACTTCGCCGGCCGGGCCGACGGACAGGTCAAACTGCGGGGCTTCCGGGTCGAGTTGGGCGAGATCGAGGACCGGCTCACCCGGCAGCCCGACGTGGACCTGGCCGCGGTGCTGGTACGGGGCGGACAGGCCGACGCGCGC
This sequence comes from Kitasatospora sp. NPDC056800, assembly GCF_042789775.1. Classification (NCBI taxonomy): domain Bacteria; kingdom Bacillati; phylum Actinomycetota; class Actinomycetes; order Kitasatosporales; family Streptomycetaceae; genus Kitasatospora; species Kitasatospora sp. NPDC056800. The sequence goes on from NZ_JBHUAL010000031.1 coordinate 44,634, forward strand.
CTGGTCGGCTACGTCACCCCGAGCCCCGGCGCCGCCCTCGACCCCGCGGCGCTGCGCGCCCGACTCGCCGACGTGCTGCCGGAGTTCATGGTGCCGGCCCGGATCGAGGTGCTCGACGCCTTCCCCACCACCCCGAACGGGAAGATCGACCGCGCCGCCCTGGACCGCACCGCGCCGGACCATTCCGCCTCGGACCATTCCGCCCTGGACCGTGCGACCGGATCCGACGGCGGCGCGGAGCCCGGTTCCCGGGAGGAGCGGCTGTACCGCACGATCGCCCGGCTGCTCGACCTGCCGCGGGTCGAGCCGGAGGCCAACTTCTTCGACCTGGGCGGCAATTCACTGCTGGCGGGGCGGCTGATCGGCGCGCTGCGCGAGGAGCTCGGGGTGCGCGTGCCGATCCGCTCGGTCCTCGCGGCACAGGACCTGCGGGAGATCGCCCGGGCCCTGCACGGGTGACAGACCACGAAGGGCCGCCCGGCGGGACCCCGCGCGGCGCGGCGAGGAAGGGAGATTCCGTGACCATCGACGACGCGACCGGTTCCGCGACCGGGTCCGCAACCGATTCCGCCGGCGACCCCGCCGGCGGCTCCGCGACCGGGCAGCTCACCCGCTTCCCCATCCTGAAGGAGCCCGCCTGCCCCTTCGACCCGCCCTCCGCCATGCGCGAGCTCGGCGCCGGCCCGGTCCGGGTCCGGCTCTGGGACGGCAGCACCCCCTGGCTGGTCACCGGCTACGACCTCGGGCGCAAGCTCCTGGTCGACCCCCGGGTCAGCGCCGACTCGACCAGGTCCGGCTACCCGCACTTCGACCTGGGCAGCCGCGAACGGCGCAAGGACGGCCGCTCCTTCGTCGCCCTCGACGACCCCGAGCACGCCCGCCAGCGCCGGATGGTCTCCCCGCCCTTCGCGATCCGCAACATCGACGCGCTCAAGGACGAGGTCGCCGACATCGTCAACGGGCTCATCGACGAGTTCCTCACCCGGCCCCGGCCCGCCGACCTGGTCGGCGGCCTCGCCTTCCCGACCTCCACCAAGGTGATCTGCCGGATGCTCGGAGTCCCGTACGCCGACCACGAGTTCTTCCAGGACGAGAGCACCCGGATGCTGCACCGGGACAGCTCGCCCGACATGGTGGTCGGCGCCCAGGAGGCGCTGCGCGGCTACCTGCGGGAGCTGATCGACCGCCAGCTGCGCGAACCCGCCGACGGCCTGATCTCCGAGGTGATCGAGACCCAGGTCCGCCCCGGCGCGCTCAGCCCCGAACAGCTGTCGTACATCTCCATGACGCTGCTGGTCGCCGGCCTGGAGACCACCGGGAACATGATCGCCCTCGGCACGCTGGCCCTGCTGCGCAACCCCGAGCAGCTGGCCGTGCTGCGGGAGACCGACGACCCGGGCGTGGTCAACCGCGCCGTCGACGAGCTGCTGCGCTACCTCAACATCTCGCACTCCGGCCGCCGCCGGGTCGCCCTGGAGGACATCACCGTCGGCGACGTCGTCATCCGGGCCGGCGAGGGCATCATCCTGACCAGCGAACTGGCCAACCGGGACCCGGACAACTTCCCCGACCCGGACCGCCTCGACATCACCCGGGACGCCGCGCACCACCTGGCGTTCGGCTTCGGCCCCCACCACTGTCTGGGGCGCCCGCTGGCCGTCCTCGAACTCCAGACCGTCTACGGCACGCTCTACCGGCGGATCCCGACGCTGCGCCTGGCCATCGACTTCGCCGACGTCCCGTTCAAGTACGACGGCGTGGCCTACGGCGTCCGCGAGCTCCCGGTCACCTGGTAGCGGCGGGAGGCCCCGATGAGCGACTCGTACGGGCCCGCGACGGCGGGCGGCGGCATCGTGGTGGTCGGGGCCGGGCTGGCCGGCCCGGTCGCCGCGCTCTACCTGGCCCGGCGCCACGGCCGGGTGACCGTCCTGGAACGGCACGCGGACCCCCGGCGGATCCCGGCCGGACAGGGCCGGTCGCTGATGGTGATCCTCTCCGAGCGGGGCCGGCGGGTGCTGCGGGAACTCGGCTTGGAAGCGGCGGTGCGGCGGATCTGCGCGCCGATCACCGGCCGGTGCGGGCACCTGCCGGACGGCAGCACCGCCGTCACCCCGTACAGCCGGGACGGCGCGGCGATCTGGGCGGTCGAGCGGCAGGCGCTGCACCGGCTGCTGCTGGACGCGGCCGAGGCCGAGCCGGGGGTCGACCTGCGCTTCGACCACCCGGTGCTGGCCGTCGACCCGGCGGCGCCCGCGCTGCTGGTCGGGGCGGGCGGCGCCGAGCGGTGGGTGCGGTGCCGGCACGTCATCGGCTGCGACGGCGTCCACTCGGCGGTGCGCGGCGCCCTCGTCGAGCGGGGCGCCCGGGCGCGGGTGAGCACCCTGGAACTGGCCTACCAGGAGATCGTCCTGGACCTGCCCGACTGCGACCGCGGGGTGATGCACTACTGGCCGGCCGGGGACGCGCTGTTCGGGGCCTTCCCGCAGGTGTCCAGCCGGCGCTTCGCGGGCTCGGTGTTCTTCCGCCGGGAGGGCCCGCGCCCGTCCTACCGGGCCGCGGTCGGCGGGCGGGCCCTGGCCGAGCAGTTCGCCGCCGTCTTCCCCCGGCTGGCGGCCGGAATCCCGGACCTGGAGGAGCAGTTGGGCGCCAAGCCGGTCTCCGCCGTCCGGCTCACCCGGTGCGACCGGTGGGTCCTGGGCGGCACGGCCGCGCTGGTCGGCGACTCCTGCCACGCGATGGCGCCGTTCATGGGCCAGGGCATGAACGCCGCCTTCGAGGACGTCCGCACCCTGGTCGCCTGCCTGGACCGGGAGCGGGACTGGGAACGGGCCTTCGCCGCGTACGAGCGGATCCGCAAGGGCGACGGCGACGCGATCGCGGACATCTCCTACCGGCACTACTGGACGATGTCCCGGCTGCCGGACCCCAGGCACGAGGCGGAGGAGGCCATCGCGCGCCGACTGGTCGACCTGATGCCGGAGCGGTTCCGGCCCCTGTACGAGCGCTGCGCGTTCAGCGAGGAGAGCTACTCCCTGGCGCTCACCGAGGAGCACCGGCTGCGCGAGCTTGCCCGGCGGATCCTCAGCCGGCACGGCGCCGGCGCCGCCGAGCTGCCCGACCCGCAGCTGCGGGCCTTCGCCGGGGCCGGCTGAGCCGCCCGGTCCACTCGGTCCGCTCGGCCCGCTCTGCCTACTCGGCCCGCTCTGCCTGCCCGGTCCGCCCGATCTGCACGAGTCGCGTGAACTGTCGTGTCACCAGCCGGAACTGACGGGAGATCAACGATGATTCTGGTCGTTTTCAGGTCGCGCTTCTCGGAGCAGTACGACCACGAGTACGAGACCACGGAGGACTACCTCGCCAAGAAGGTGCGGGCGGTCTACGGGGACGACCTCGTCCAGGTCAAGAACTACGAGACCGAGGACGGCGAACGCCTCGCCCTGGTGTGGTGGCGCGACCCCGAGACGCTGGCGCGGTGGCGCGCCGACGTGGAGCACCACAACGCCCAGCAGCAGGGGAAGGAGAAGTGGTACGCCTTCTACGAGTTGACCGTCGCCGAGGTGATCCGGACCAGCTCGACCCTGGAGCCCGAGGCGTACCCGGCGCCCTGAGGCCGCTGTCCCGGCCCCCGGCGGACGCCGTCACAGGGCGGCGAGGACCGCGCGCGTCGCCTCCCGGGTGCTCAGCGTGCCACCGAGGTCCGGGGTGGTCCGTCCGGCCGCGATCGATCCGGCGACAGCCGCCTCGGTCGCGGCCGCCTCCGTGTCGTGGCCGAGGTGGCGCAGCAGCAGCGCGGCGGTCAGCAGGCAGGCGAAGGGGTTGGCGACGCCCCGGCCCGCGATGTCCGGCGCCGAGCCGTGCACCGGCTCGAACATCCCGAAGCCGCTCTCCGGGTTGAGGCTCGCCGAGGGCGCCAGCCCGATCCCGCCCGCCATCGCGGCCGCGAGGTCGCTGAGGATGTCGCCGTGCGAGTTGCTGGCCACGATGACGTCGAACCGCTCGGGCTCGGTGACCAGCTTCATCGCGGCGGCGTCGACGTACAGGTGCCGGGTGGCCGCGCCGGGGTGCCGCTCGGCGGCCCGCCGCCAGCACTCCTGCCACAGCCGGCCGCCGGCCCGCACCGCGTTGGCCTTGTCCACCAGGCAGACCTCCCGGCGGGCGGTGGCGAAGGCGAAGTCCAGGATCCGGGAGACGCCGTGCCGGGTGTTGACGTCCGCGTCGACGGCCACCTCGTGGTCGGAGGAGGCGCGGAGGTTCCCGCCGATGCCGCTGTAGAGCCCCTCGGTGTTCTCCCGGACGATCACGCAGTCCAGGGCGCGCCGGGCCGGGTCCCGCAGCGGGCTGAGCCGGTCGTGCCACAGGCGCACCGGCCGGTAGTTGGCGTACAGGTCGAAGGCGTAGCGCAGCTCCAGCAGGACGTCGCGCACGTACCCGGTGTGCTCCAGGTCCGGCCGCCCGATCGCGCCGAGCAGCACCGCGCCGCTCGCCGCCACCCGGGCCAGGTCCGCCTCGCCCAGTGCCACGCCCTCCCGGCGGTAGCGCTCCGCGCCCACGTGGTCCAGCACGTCGACGTCCAGCCCCAGGCCGAACGCCTCGACCAGCCCCAGCGCGGACTCGACCACCTCGGGGCCGATGCCGTCGCCCGGAATCACACTGATGGCAGCCACGGCCGACCCTTCCTCGCGGCGGACAGGACCAACTCCGCCCGGCCGGTGCGCAGTTCCGGCCGGGCCCAGGCCCAGGCTAGGCGCCGCCGCGGCGCGTACCCCCGGTTCTGTCGCGCTTCATTCACCCGGCGGCCGCCGTCGGCGCGGGCGGCGGGGATTCCCGGCTCCGGGTGCCCGGGTACGGATCGGTACGATCCCTGTATGGGTGGTGCGCGGGAAGAGGCCTGGGACGCCGATGCGGCGGAGCGGGCGGTGGCGGTGCTGAAGGCGGTGGCCGACCCGTCGCGGTACCGGCTGCTGTGGGCGCTGAGCCGTCGGGAGCTGCCGGTGAGCGAGCTGGCCGAGCTGCTGGGGGCGCACGTCGCGGCGACCTCGCAGCACCTGGCGAAGCTCCGGGCGGCCGGGCTGGTGGTGGCACGGCGGGAGGGGACCCGGATCTTCTACCGGGCCACCGAGGTGCGCGGGCTGCTCACCGAGGCCGCGCTGATCGCCCACGATCTGCCCGACCGCCGCGACGGCGGCGACGACGGCGCCGACCCGGCCGGCGCCACCGCGCCGCAGCCCTTCGCCCGCGCGGCCCGCGCGGTGCGCCGCCGCCCGGCGACGGGCTGAGCCCTCAGCGCTCCGGGGCGTCCAGCCGGTACTCCTGCCGGTCGGCGTCGTACGCGAAGAGCCCCGCGTAGCGGCCCCAGTCGGTCGCCGTCTCCAACTGCCGGTCGGTCTGTTCGACGGTGTAGTGGCGGCCTAGCAGGTCGCGCAGGAAGCCGGTGCGGACGGTGGCGCCGGGCCGGTCGCCGAGGCTGTTGGCGATCAGCTTGATCAGCGGGACCTCCAGGGCCGCGGCGGCGAAGAGGGCGCGGGAGTCCTGGGCGTCCGCCCCGGTGTAGGCGGCGCCGGCGTCGGTGAGCAGCAGGTCGTCGCCGTGGACCTCGGCGAAGCCGAGCAGGTCGAGGGCGTCGACCTGGGGGAGCAGGTCGTCGATGTCCAGGCCGAGCTCGTCGGCGAGGCCGGCCAGGTCGCAGCCGCCGCCCCGGTGGGCGATCGTCTCGGCGAGACCGGAGAGGCCGTCAACGCCGGCGGTGGGCAGCGGGGTGCTGGCGACGGTGCGGCGGTCGGGGTCGGGGCCCGGCTGGTCGGTGCGGCCGGGCGCCCGGGTGTCCTTGGGGCGGCCGGTCATGATCCGGTACACCCGGTCCACCCGCTCGTCGAAGGCGGCCGAGTCGCGGTCGCGCGGCCGTTCCAGGTCGACCTCGACGGTCTCCCGGATGGTCCCGTACGGGCGGGCGCCGAGGACCACGACGCGGTCGGCCATCAGCACCGCCTCCTCGATGTTGTGGGTGACCAGCACGACGGCCCGGGTCGGGAACTGGCCGGAGTCCCACAGCTCCATCAGCTCGCCGCGCAGGTTCTCGGCGGTGAGCACGTCGAGGGCGGAGAACGGCTCGTCCATCATCAGCACGTCCGGTTCGACGACCAGCGCCCGGGCGAAGCCGACCCGCTGGCGCATGCCGCCGGAGAGCTCCTTGGGGTAGGCGGACCCGAAGCCGGTGAGGCCGATCAGGTCGATGGCCTGGGCGGCGGCCCGGGCGCGCTCCCGGGGCGGCACCCCGCGGGCCTCCAATCCGAGCTCGACGTTCTGCCGGACGGTCAGCCAGGGCAGCAGCGCGAAGGTCTGGAAGACCAGCGCGGTGCCGGGGTTGGCGCCGGTGAGCGGGGTGCCGCGGTAGCGGACGGTGCCGGAGCTGGGCGGGATCAGGCCGGCCAGGCAGCGCAGCAGGGTGGACTTGCCGGAGCCCGAGCGGCCGAGCACGGCGACGATCTCGCCGGCCCGCACGGTCAGGTCGATGCCGGAGAGCACCGGCAGTTCGCCGGCGGCCCCGGCGTAGGCCTTGGTCAGGCCGACGGTCTCCAGCAGGACCTCGTCGTCCGGGCGCGGGGCGTCGTCGTGCGGGACGTCCCCGCGCGGGACGGGCGCGGGCTCGACGGGCGCGGGCTCGGCGGGGCGGCGGCGGAAGGGGAAGCGCATCGGCGGACTCCGGACTACAGCGAGTAGCGGCGCTCGGCCAGCCGGTACAGCCGGCGCCAGAGCAGACGGTTGAGGACGACGACGTACAGGCTCATCACCGCGACCCCGGCCAGCAGGCGCGGGTGGTCGCCGTGCTCGGCGGCCCGGGCGATGTACGCGCCGAGGCCGGTCGCGGTGAGCGTGGTGGAGCCGAAGGTGACCACCTCGGCGACGATGGAGGCGTTCCAGGCGCCGCCGGAGGCGGTGATGCCGCCGGTGACGTACGCCGGGAAGATCCCGGGGATGATCAGCCGCCGCCAGCGCTGCCGGCCGCGCACGCCGAGGTCGTCCATCGCCTCGCGCAGGTCGGCGGGGACGGCCATGGCCCCGGCGATGGCGTTGAACAGGATGTACCACTGGGAGCCGAGGGCCATCAGCAGGATGCCGCCGAGGTCGATCGACACCCCGGTGCGCAGCAGCAGCCAGACCACCAGCGGGAAGACGAAGTTGGCCGGGAAGCCGGCCAGCACCTGGACGACGGGCTGGGCGATCCTGGTCAGCCGGGGCGAGAAGCCGATCCGCACGCCGATCGGCACCCAGACCACGGTGGCCACCGCGACCAGCACGACCACCCGGGCGAGGGTGGCGAGCCCGAGCAGCAGCGGCTCGCCGAACACGCCGAGGCCGGTGCGGTCGGCGAGGTAGCGGCCGAGGTCGACGAGGCCCCAGAGCACGATGCCGCCCGAGACGAGGCCGAAGGCCACGTCCCCGGCCCGCCGCCGGCCGGGGTGGACGGCCGGCGGGCGCTCGGCGGTGCCGAACACCCGCCCGGCCCGGTTCAGGGCCCGCCCGACGGGCCGCAGCGCCCGGCCGAGCGCGGTGGGCAGGCGGGAGCGGCGCAGCAGGTCCAGCACGACCGAGCGCTGCACCTCGGTGGCCTCGGACTGCTCGTTCTTGAACCGCTCGGCCCAGGCGGTGAGCGGCCGCCAGAACAGGAAGTTGACGCCGACCACCAGCACCACCATGGTGGCGATCGCCCAGCCGACCCGGCCGAGGTCCCCGGCGGCGATGGCCGCGCCCGCGTACGAGCCGACCCCGGGCAGCGCGTACCGCTGGCCGTCCACGGTGATCGCCTCGGAGGCGACCAGGAAGAACCAGCCGCCGCCGAAGCCGAGCATGCCGTTCCAGACCAGGCCGATCATGCCCGAGGGCAGTTCGACCTTCCAGAACCGCGTCCACCGGCTGAACCCGAACGAGCGGGACAGCTCGTCGAGTTCGGGCGGCAGCGAGACCAGCGCCTGGTAGAAGGCGAAGGTCATGTTCCAGGCCTGGGAGGTGAAGATGGCGAACACGGCGGCGCATTCCAGGCCGAGCATCGAGCCGGGGAAGAGCGCGAGGAAGCCGGAGACGGCGACGCTCAGGAACGCGAGCACCGGCACCGACTGGAGGATGTCCAGCGCCGGGATCAGCACCCGCTCCAGCCGGCGGCTGCGGGCGGCCGCGTAGGCGTAGCCGAAGGTGAAGACGACCGAGACGGCGAGCGCGGTGAACATCCGCAGCAGCGAGCGCAGGGCGTCGTACGGCAGCCGGGCCGGGTCGGTGTCGACGGCCGCGTCCCGGGCGGTGGAGAACCGGAGGGTGCCGCCCTGGCCGAGGCGCAGCCCCAGGTAGAGCAGCACCAGCACGGCGGCCGCGACGACCAGGTCCACCCACACCCGACCGCCGAGGCGGCTCGCCGTCCGGGCGGGCAGCGAGCCCCGGGACAGGGCCGGGACGGACTTCGGCAGGGTCATGGCGGTACCTCCGGCGCAAACCCGGGCAGTCTGCTCCCTCGGTACGTCCGTACGCAAACCCGTCCCGCGTTTCGAGGACCGCTGCCCGGGCCCCGCCGGTCGCTACCGGGTGGGAGCGGCCCCGGTGTGCCGCCGGGCCGCGGTGACCAGCAGCCGGGCGGTGCGGACGGGCAGGTCCAGGTGCCGGGCGATCCACTGGGGGTCGTGCCCGTGGGTGGCGAACACCCAGGCGGTGTAGAGCCGGCTCAGGCCGGGCGCGCCGGGGGCGAGCAGCAGCGGGCGGACCTGCTCCATCGGGAAGCCGTCCAGCGAGCGGGCGCTGAACCACTGGGCGTCGTCGCGGAACGGCCGGGCCCCCGCCGCCGCGGCCGCGCCCGCCCGCCGCCGGCTGGTGGCCAGCAGCAGGGCGAGCAGCAGCCCGGCGGTCGAGGCGCCGATGAGCGTGCCGGACAGGAAGAGCCGCAGGGGGTGGGGCGCGAGGGCGACGGCGAGGCCCTCGGCGGTGATCAGCAGTAGGACGCCGCACAGCGCGGTCCCTCTGCCGGTCCTGGGGAACAGGGCGGTTCGGGTCATCGCGGGGGTCCTCCTTCGGACGGTCGTCGGGTCCTTCGGTGGTGGGGTCGGGCGGTCCGGTCAGGTCAGGTCAGGTCGGGTCAGGTCGGGTCAGGTCCGGCCGGTGGCGTCAGGCGGTCCGGGCCAGCCGGGGGTCGTACTTGTAGCCGATCTGCCGGACGGTGGCGATCGCCTCCCGGTGCCCGGGGCCGAGCTTGCGCCGGATCCGGGCGATGTGGGTGGCGACGGTGCGGGAGTCGCCGCTGTCCGGGCGCCCCCAGACGTTCTCCATCAGCTGGCGCCGGGAGTGCACCCGCAGCGGGTTGCCGACCAGGTGGGCGAGCAGCTCGAACTCCAGGTACGGCATGGTGACGGGGCGGCCCTCGACGGTGACGGTGCGCTGCTCGGTGTCCACCACCAGGCCGGGCGCGGGAGCCGGCCGCGGGGCCGGGCGCCGGGCGGGCGCGGGGTGGTCCGAGAAGAGGGCGTCGAGCCTGGGGTAGCGCAGGGCCATGGCGGAGGGGCTCCTTCGGGGTCTGGGCGGCCGGGGCGACCGGGGTGGACGGGACGGGCGGCGCGGACGGGGCGGACGGGGCGGGGGTGCGGGCGGAGCGGGAGCGCCGCTCCGCCCGCACAGCGGCCGGGGTGCCAGGTGGCCTCCAGCCGGGCCGTCCCGTCCGGCGCCGGGACGGTCCGCCAGCGGGCCCGCAGCCCGCCGGTGCCCGCGGCCGCCGGGCCGCCGCCCCCGCCCGCCGGGCCCGCGGCCGGAGCCGGGGCGGCCCGGGGGACGCTGGTGTCGGGGGGGCTCGCCCCCAGGCGG